>CAZXRO010000021.1:0-15606 GCA_964642435.1 uncultured Ignavibacteriales bacterium | reverse complement strand
TGGCAGCGCGGCCCTCCATGTCCGGCGCCTGCAGATCGGTCACCAGTCCCCACGAGAACCGTGAGAGCAATCGCTCCTCCAATCCTCGGATATCACGTGGGGGACGGTCCGAGGACAGAATGATCTGCTTGCCGGCATGGTAGAGCGAATTGAACGTGTGAAAAAACTGCTCCTGAGTCGATTCCTTGCCGGTGAAGAACTGAATGTCATCAATCACAAGGACATCGACATCCCGATACATCCGCGTGAAATCCGAAATAGCGCGGTCCGAAATAGAAGCAATAAAATCAGAGGTAAACTTCTCGCTGGTCGCATACATCACCCGTTTCCCCGGGAAGGTATTCAGGATCTGGTTGCCAATGGCTTGAATGATATGCGTCTTGCCCAGCCCCGTTCCACCATATATGAAGAGCGGATTATACTTGGTCATACCGGGAGCTTCTGCCACAGCCATACTGGCAGCACAGGCGAATGAGTTAAAATCGCCCACGACCAGCGAATCGAAACTGTAGCGTTCATTGAGGTTGTGATCGCTGACCGGGCGTGCCGCGGCGATCGGACCGTTGCCACCGTGTCGCGCCGAGAACAACTCCAGCGCCGTCTGCTCCTGGGTCTCGTTCGGTCCGGTTATGACAAAAACAACCTCGTACTTGTTGCCGAGCACCTCAACAAAGGCCTCATCTATCAACTCGCGAAAGTGGCCGTTGATCCAGTCGGCCACGAACTGGTTGGGAACGGCGATCTTGAATGATCCGTTTCCATCCGGCTCACCCTTGGTCGGTTTGAGCCAGGTATTAAAAGACTGCTCTTTCATTCGGCGCGCAATGTACTCCAGACAGTCGCGCCACTGATTCGAGTTACTAAATCGCTCGTGTGAAATCACGATCCCTCCTCGAGTGATGTCCACATGATGTTAGGAAACCTAACCCAAGTAACAAGCAGTGCTTAACGGTGATTTCGCACAATGCAGCAATGACATTTCCACCCACTTATCAACAATTCCTAAATCGAATGCCTTGGGTTAAAGCGTTGAGTGGGCGAGCAGTTCCACACTCTATGGCGTGCGTCGCCCACAACTTGTCAACAATCCCATTCTTCAGCGCTTTCACGCGTCTTAATACCCATTCTGCAGCCGATGGTCAAGAACAGCCCCCAACAAAATTCTAACAATGACCAAACTGCTTAAACGGTAGGCTATTACATGATTGCATAGACGGCGCACCCTGCCCTCGACGCTATCAATCAAAGGCGCCGTGATATTCTCGAAGTCTGAAACGGCAATTCACACAGTCAGTTATCGCGCACCCACCTTTTCCACATCAGCCGCCAGAGTATCAAAAAGACCACTCAGGGATGCATCGTCGCTCAGCGCTGCCGGACGACCCGTGTCGCTCCCTTCACGAATGGCGGTCGCCAGGGGTATCTGTCCGAGCAGCGGCACCTCCAAGCGCTCCGCAAGATGCTTCCCACCCTCCTTGCCGAAGATATAGTCCTTGCGTCCATCCACCTCGTAGTACGCCATGTTCTCGATCACACCGATTACTGTCAGGTCGGTGCGCTCCGTCATCTTAGCTACGCGTCCAGCCACGCTGGTCGCTGTCACCTGGGGTGTCGTTACCACCACGAGTTCAGCCGAGGGGACTGCCTGGGCAATGGTAATGGTCACATCGCCGGTTCCCGGAGGCAGGTCGATCAACAGGTAGTCGAGGTTCTCCCACTTCACATCGGTCAGAAACTGATTGATGGCCTTATGTAACAGCGGGCCGCGCCAGACGACCGGCTCGTTCTCATCGACGAAGAACCCGATAGACATCACTTGCATGTTCTCACCGCGCGGCAACGGGATCAATTGCTCCCCCTGTGCCATGGGCCGCCCCGATACACCCACCATATGGGGAATGGAGAATCCATAAACGTCGGCGTCCAGAAGTCCCACGCGGTGCCCTCGACGCGCCAGGGCGCAACCTAAGTTGGCCGTGACAGTAGACTTACCAACCCCCCCCTTGCCGCTGGCAATGCAGATCACTCGCCGTGCGTAGTCCTTCGGGGTTCGCGCTGTCTCCGGCACCTTGGCCGTATGTCCCAGCTTGGCTTTCAAACGCTCACGCTGCTCGTCGGTCATTACCGAAAACGCTACATTGACTCTCTCGACTCCTTCGACCGACTTGGCCGCTTCGGTCAGGTCGCTCGTTATCTTATCCTTGAGCGGACACTTTGGAACGGTGAGTAACAACTCCACACGAACCTCATCACCATTCACCGTCACGTCGCCGATCATATCCAGCTCCGCAAACGTTCGCTTGAGCTCCGGGTCCTCCACTTTGGAAAGGGCCGAGAGCACTGCCTCTCTGGAAACCATACTTGCCTCGCTATCGACGGCCGCTGCCGGCCGGTTTGTTGTACGTTTCAGACGCATTCGCGGCGTGACACTGCAGATCCACGCAGCATGCGAACCTTGAATATACAACAATTCTCCCGCTAATAAAGGGAAAGCCCCGTATTTCTACTCAGATTTGATCGTGAAACTGGACAATACGCCCGGTGATTAGGCGGTCGCGCTCTCGTCGGGGTCAACCTTGTCTTGCTGATCGTGTTCCTCGGAAGGCTCATGCTCCCCGAACAAACCGATGAACAGCAGGTAAACAATCGACAGGCTGATAGCCAGATCGGCGATGTTAAATGCCCACCAGCGCTCAAGATGGAAACCGCCGATAGCGATATCGAAGAAGTCCATATCGATGAAGTCAATCACCTCGCCGTAGCGCAGGCGGTCGATGATATTCCCCGCGGCCCCCCCTGCGATCAGGGACAGCGGGATCGCCATTACCGGTCGGTTACGATGTGACCAGAGGTACCACAGCAGGACGACGAAGATGATTGAGGAGGCAATCAAGTAGTAGACCGGGGATCCGAAATTGGTCCCCATAGCGCCACCCTCATTGAAGATGAGCGTGAACTGCAGAAAATCTCCCAGAACAGGCTCGCTTTGGCCCCGTTGCAGGTTCTTGACCGCCCACAATTTGGTGGCCTGATCAACCAGGACGGTACCAAGGATGATAATGGCAGACCACAGCAGGTTTTGACGCTCAACGTTTGCCAGTTTTTCGATCCTCTTCGGCAGACTTACATTCGATACAGAATCGGGCATGTGGAACGGCTCGCAGGCGAGCCGCACTTATCTGCTTCCCGCACGTGTGGCACTTGCCATAGGTACCATCTTCAATACGTCGCAACGCCTCATCGATGTGATAGACGAGCCGCCCGGACTTGGAGGCATACATGAACGCCAGTTCCCGCTCCATATTGTCGGTACCCTGGTCGGCCATGTGGTACGAGTACGACGAGAGATCACCGGAGGTGTCTTTGTTGTCACCGGCCGTGTGCGCTTCTTTCACCAGCCCCATCTGCTTGAGCATTTCGTAGCGCTTCTCAAGCAAGAGCTTCTTGTACTTTTCGAGATCGGCCTTTCGCATAGCGATCTCCTTTGCTATCGGGAGCGGCAATCTGGGCAACCACTCCTCGCCATCTGTTCCTACGCCGATCGCCCCGTCAAAACGAGTGATCTCAGCGGCTTCTGGTCGGTGCAATCAGTCAGCGTCTCTCTCCAGCTCATCCTCCGGAATCACCAATCCGGTCTTATATCCTTACATTCTAATCGCTTACTCGCTCAATGAACAACGTGGCCGGGATCCCATTCAGGCTCCAGTCCTTGCTGCCTTCCTTGCCATCCATGTCGCCGGCCTCAACCAACTTATCCGCCAGCGTCTCACTGCAAATATGCTCGTGGAAATCCTCAGCGGCCCGCCTCGCTCTCGGATCCGGTGTGTGATAATATACTTCAATTCGATCAGTTACTTCGTACCCATTGCCCTTGCGCATGTTCTGGATCTTGTTAATCAGTTCGCGCGCAATTCCCTCACGCTCGAGATCCTCGGTCAGATCCGTCACCAGGGCAACAGTCAGGTTCCCCTCGGTTTCAACCGCGAACCCTTCCTGGTCGTGGCGGATCACCTCAACATCTTCCGGCTGAAGTGTTACGCTGGCCCCGTCGGCCTGAATCGCCAGTTCACCGCTGCGGACAAACTCCGCCACCCGCTCCGATGACATAGCCGAAAGCTCTTTGGATATCTGTTTGACAAGACCACCCAATTTCTTGCCGGCCACCTGGAAATTCAATTTCGCGGAGTACGTGATATACTTATCCAGATTCTCTGCCGCCTCGATCTCCTTCACATTCAGCTCGGCCTTGATGATCGGCAGATATGGCTCAATCTGCTGCATCGATATGTCCTTCGGTACGCTCATCATGAGCTTGGACAGCGGCTGCCGTACCTTCAGGTTTTTCCGCGAACGAGCCGCCCGCCCAAGGGATACAGCCTTCTCCACCAGCCCCATCGTGCGCTCCAACTCGGTATCTGTCAGGCTTTCGTCTGGCGAAGGGAACTCGCTCAGATGCACCGACAGCGCCAGATTGCGCTTCGTCCGGTTCTCGCCCGTCAACTCCCGATACAATAGCTCCGAGGTGAACGGTGCCACCGGGGCCATCATCTGAGCCACCCCCAACAGCACCTCGTAAAGGGTCGCATAGGCCCGCATCTTGTCCGGATCGTCACCCTCGGCCCAGAAGCGACGACGGTTATTGCGAACATACCAGTTCGACAGCTCCTCGATCACGAAATCCTGCATCAAACGCACCGCGCGCGTGATGTCATATCCATCCAAACTGGCGGTCACCCTGACAATCAGGCTGTTGTAACGCGAGATGATCCAGCGGTCAAAGGTTGTCGGCTCGCCCGCCTTCGCCAAAAGCCAGGCATGGACGGCTTCCCCGTCTGCATCGGCCCGCTCTGACACATTGTCGATATTGGCATACAGGGCAAAGAACGAATAAGTGTTGCGCAAAGTATCGAAGTACTTGCGGATGACCTCTTCCAGTCCCTTAAGATCAAACCGTGTCGGCAGCCAGGGATTGGAGGTCGAGACCAGATACCATCGCGTTGGATCGGCGCCGTAGGTATCAACCGTTTCAAACGGATCCACCACGTTGCCTTTGCTCTTGGACATCTTCTTGCCCTTGGCATCCTGGATCATCTCAAGCACGATGACATTCTTGAACGGCGCCTTGTCGAACAACAGGGTACTGATAGCGAGCAGGCTGTAGAACCAGCCCCGGGTCTGATCGACTGCCTCGCTGATGAAATCGGCCGGATACTGCTGCTCGAACTCCTTCTCGTTCTCGAACGGGTAATGCCATTGTGCATACGGCATCGCCCCGGAATCGAACCAGACATCCAGCACCTCCGGCACGCGTTTCATCTCGCCACCGCATTCACAGCGAAGCCGCACGTCGTCCATCATCGGTTTGTGCAGATCGACCTCATCGGGAACGTCGATCCCCTCCTTCTTCAGCTGCTCGATCGACCCCACCGCCCGCACCGAATCACACTTCTCGCAGATCCACAGCGGCAGCGGTGTACCCCAGAAGCGCTCGCGCGAGAGCGACCAGTCGACATTGTTCTCCAGCCAATTGGCCATGCGGCCGGTACGAATGTCATCGGGGTACCAGTTGATGTCGTTGTTGTTCTTGATCAACTGATCCTTGAACTGCGTCGTCTTCAGGTACCACGACTGCCGCGTGATGTAGATCAATGGCGATGAGCACCGCCAGCAGAACGGGTAGTTGTGCTCGTACTTCGCCTTCTTGAACAGCTTGCCCTGATCCTTAAGATCTTCGGTGATAAGAGGATCGGCGTCCTTGATCCACTTGCCGGCATACTTGCCCGCCACTTCTGTGAAGATACCATTGGCCTCAATCGCCTGTAGCACCGGCAGACCGTACTGCTGGCCAACCTCGTAGTCATCGGCACCAAATCCCGGCGCGATATGCACGATCCCGGTTCCATCTTCCATCGTGACAAAGTCGGCGTTGATCACGAAGAATGCACTCTGGTCATGGTCGTGAGCATAGAAGTCAAACAACGGGATGTACTTACGCTTGAGGAAATCCTTCCCCTTGAACTTCTGCACCACCTCTGGCGCTTCATCGAATATCTGGCCCATCAGAGCCTCCGCCAGCACCAGCCTCTCGCCTTCATGTTCGACCATAACATAGTCGGCATCGGGTTTCATACACAGCGCCGCATTCGAGGGCAGAGTCCAGGGCGTAGTTGTCCATACCAGATAGGAGAAGTCGCCGTCGGCAGCTTTGACCTTGACGTAGATCGAGGGGTCTTTCACCATGGCGTACCCCTGCGCGACCTCGTGCGAGGACAACCCTGTCTCGCATCGGGGACAGAACGGGACAGTCTTGTAGCCGCGGTAGATCAGGCCCCGGTCAAAGAAGCTCTTGAGTATCCACCAGACCGTTTCGATATACTCATTCTTCAGCGTGATATACGCATTGTCCAGATCCAGCCAGTAGCCGATACGATCCGTGATCCTATTCCAGTCGCCAAGATACGCAAAGACCGACTCGCGGCACTTCTCGTTGAACTTGGCGACGCCGTACTTGACGATATCCGGCTTGCTTTCCAGCCCCAGCTGCTTCTCAGCCTCGATCTCCACTGGCAAGCCATGAGTGTCCCAGCCGGCCTTGCGATCGACCCGGTAGCCCTTCATGGTCTTGTATCGACACACCAAGTCCTTGATAGTACGTGAGATAACATGGTGAATTCCGGGCCGTCCGTTAGCTGTGGGAGGACCTTCGAAAAAGACATAGAAGGGCCGATCCTGCGCCATTTCGCGAGCTTTGGCGAAAACCTTCTGGTCCTGCCAGAACTTCAGGATCTGCTCTTCTGCCTTCGGCAGAGAAAAGTTGTCTTTGAGCGTGTCAAACTTCATAACTAAGCTCCTCACATAGCCTTTCAATGTAGCCGGAATGACCGGCTATTGCAAGATAAAACGGGGTTAGGCGACGATGCGCACATGGATGATCCGCTTGAATAGTCTACGTGAACAGCGGTAATTGTTTCAAGGTCGCGTGTTGCGGCCCCGAAAGGAGTCCAAGCCATGATGTCCTTTGAAAAACAGGAGACGGAGACCCCCCGCTGCCCGCACTGCAAGAAAGATCTGCTCGTGGTCTGGTACCAGGAAATGAAGGGCGATCTGGGCAAGCGATGTCTGTACTTCTGCCCCCATTGCCGCAGCGTGCTGGGCGTGTCGCACCGCAAGGGTCTGATCGGATTGTAACAGAAGCCGATAGCGTGTGCTGACCACGTCAGCGACTTTTGAACGTGCGCCGACGCCTGCTTTCGTGTATCTTAATCGCCAAAACGACGACACCTGAGCGTCATCACTGTAAGGACTTCGTTGTGTGGCAGAAAATCGCACTGCTGGCCCTGGCCGGGGCACTGGGAACATTGGCCCGATGGGGCATGATTGCCCTGCTCGAACGCATCAATGGTACCACCTTCCCGTGGGGTACCGCGACAGTCAATGTCATTGGGTGTTTCCTGGCCGGCCTGGTGTGGATCTATTTTGAGCATCGCTACCCGGCGGCCCGCGAGATGCGCGTTTTGATTTTGGTGGGGTTCATGGGAGCCTTTACCACCTTCAGCGCTTTGATTCTCGAGACGAGCGAAATGCTCCGCGCAGCCACGTGGCTGCACGCGGCCGCAAACCTGACCCTGCATAACGTGCTTGGCTTCGCGGCGCTGTATTTCGGCGCGGCGCTGGGCCGGATGCTGTAGAGGAAGCTAACCCTCGGCCTGTTCGAAGTACTCCCATCTCACATGCGGTGAGTCCTTGCGAAACTGCAGCAGGAATCGCGACACCCTCACCCGGTGGTAGTCCCGTGACAGCCAGGGCTCGCCCGGTCCGGCCGCCGGCCAGCCCTGCACCACCATGTCAGGTTTCAACTCACCAAACGAGTATGCGTAGTCCCACTTGTTGTGCCCGGGAAGGAACTCGGAGAGTTGGCCGCTGCGAAAGTCTCGTTGCACGGGTCCGTGCGCAATATGCCTGTCTGTCTTCCCCAGCAAATCAACCACCGGACGATCGGTCAGATACGGTACGATCCCTGCCCACGTCACCCCGATACTGGCCTGAGGGGTAGTCAGGGTCTCAATCAGCTGCGCCCGACGAACCATGTTCTCATTATCAATGTGGTGCAGCGGAGGTTCAAGTAACGCCAACCGACTGACTCCCGAGAGATCCCCCCGGCAATTGAACGCCACCACGAACAAGGCAATGGCCACACCAAATACCACCAGTCGGCGCCTGCGCACAAGCCTCTCTGTCAGCTGCCACAAAGCGTAGGATACCGAAACAAAGAACACCGGCATCGCCAGACTCACGAACCGGTTGGCCCCACCATACCACTCCCAGACATCGCCGCCGACATACATGCTGTATGCACATTGTGAAACGAACAGCCACAGCAACAGCACACTCCTTCGAGATCGCTCGAAGGCCAACAGGGCAAACGGCAAGAGGAATGGTATCACCCACGCCTCAGTCAGCATCCGGAAAAATACCTCCATGCCACGGCCAATGCGCCCCGTCAACGGATAGCCGGTCATCTTCAAGTAGTAGGTATTGGGCAACCAGTCCCCATAGTACGCAAGCCTGAAGCCTGTCTGGGCCACCAGGAAAATGGCCAGCAGTCCCAGGCCCCACGTCAGCGTTTGGGATCGCCTGTCCGGCTGGTCCCACACCAGGAAAAGGAGAATCGCCAGGGTCGGCACCACCATGTCCATGCGTATCAGTGTGGAAAATGCCAGCAGCAGGAACAACCAACGCACATCTCCTTGCCCACGGCGAACGCGAAGCGTCATCCAAGCGGCCAGGGTCACCACCAGCGTGGCCAGGCTGACTTCCATGCCCTGCCACGCCCACATATTCAACGGCAGGTACAGCGCCGTCAATAGCACAGCCCCTGCAGTCACCGCCTTACTGCAGCCAAACGCCTCATCCGCGATCCGGGCTGTGACGTACAAATTCACCATCATCAACACGGCCCCCGAGGCCTGCACTAGCACCGACAGCTTGGACTGCGCCAGCGGCAGCAGGTGCAGCACCGCCATGTACAGCACCCAGATCAGGTTGGTGTACCCCTCCACCGGCTGTCCGCCCGGATTGTAAACCAGCCCGTGGCCTCGAATCAGATTGTGAGCGTAGCGCATGGAAATCATCGCGTCATCGAGCAGCAGAAAATAGCGGTGGCCGTCAACCACAACACTGCTCTGCCAGATGTACACCGCGCTGTACGTGGCGTAGCCGATCATGACCAGCCACAGCCACAACGCTCCTTCGTGTGTGCGACGCTCCGGTGACATCCGTTCCCTCCTACCGCGTCAGCTCATCCATCTGCTGCACCTGCTGCGCGAACAGATCCAGCGTTGCCTTCACCGCCTCACCAGTCGTCATGTCCACCCCGCACTTCTTCAACTGGTTGATCGGGTAGTCATTGCCGCCGGAGGAAATCAACTCCAGGTACTTGCCCACAATCTCCTTGTCGCCATCGAGGAACTTCTGCAAAATCGCCTGCGAGGCCGCATATGAGGTCGCGTACTGGTAGACATAGAACGCCGAATAGAAGTGCGGTATCCGACCCCACTTGATGAACGAGTAGTCATCCATCGAGAACTCCGGCCCGTAGTACTTGTGCACCAGCTCGCCATACACCTTGTTCAAGGCATCCGGCGACAGCGCCTGCCCGCCCTCTACAAACTCGTGAATCGCCAGCTCAAAGTGCGCCAGCAGCGTCTGGTAGAAGAACGTCCCCCACGTATTGTCGATCCAACGGTTGAGCAGATACAACTTCGTCTTGTCATCCTCGGCCTTCCGCAGCAAATGCTGCATCAGCAATCCCTCGTTCAATGTCGAGGCGACCTCCGCCACAAAGATGGAATAATGCGCCTTCGGGTATGGCTGCGTCTGTGATGACAGGTGGCTGTGCATGGCGTGCCCCATTTCATGCGCCAGCGTGAACATGTTGTCGACTGTGTCGTTATAGTTCATCAGCACATACGGATGCACCCCGTAGGCCCCGGTCGAAAACGCGCCCGAACCCTTGCCCTCGGTCTCGAATACATCCACCCAACGGCTGCCGAACCCATCGGAAAGCTGCCGGCAGTAGTCATCGCCGAGTGGCTTGAGCGCCGTCATGATCGTCTTGACCGCCTCATCGTACGGCACCTCGTAGTCCGCCTCAGGGAACAATGGGCAGGCCATGTCCCAGGCGTTGATCTGATCCAGCTTCAGCACGCGCTTGCGTACCTGCGTATACTGATGCAACGATTCCAGCCCCGCCTCCGTTGTCGCGATCAATGCGTCATACACCGCCCGGGGGATATTGTCCCCATCGAGCGCCGCGTGCAGGCAGTTGTCGAAACGACGTGCATTGGCGTAGAAGACGTCCTTGTTGACCGAGGCCCCCAATGTCGCCCCTACCGTATTGATATGATCCTGATATGCCCGGTAGAACTGATGGTAGGCATCATAGCGTACCTGACGGTCGCTTGATTCCATGAACTTGGCGAAACGCTGCTTGGTCAGCTTGACCTCGTTCCCCTTCTCGTCCTTGATCGACCCGTACTGCAGGTCGGCATCATTGAGCAGGTTGAACGCACTGCTGGCCCCGCGCGCCATCAACGCCGACTGCGCCAGCAACTCCTCGACCTCGGTCGAGCGGATATGCTGCTTGCTGCGGATGAGATCCTCGACATAGAAATCGTACACGTCGGTACGCTCGAAACCGGCCGCCATCTTGCGAAGCTCGTCATCGGGAATCTTCACCAGCTCCGGCTCCACATACGCGAAAGCGGCTCCCGCCTGCGACCCGAGCATCGCCGCCTGCTCATTCATCGCCTGATACTTGCTCACCCGGTTGTCCAGCTCCTTGGCCAGGAAGGCATACAGGTACAGAAGGTTCATCTTGCGCGAGACCTCGGTCCGTGTCACCAGGCATTCGTAGAGCGTCTGGGCATCATCGAGTTTGCCGGCGAAACGCCCGGCGTTCTCAATGACGTTCTTGACCTCGTTGAACTCCTGCTGCCAGGCCTCATCGGACGGGTAAAGATCAGCCAGGTTCCACGTGTACTTGGGATCAATATCGCTGCGAGCGGGAATGTCACTCTTGGCACTCGGGGCGTTGCTTGACATAGCTATTCCTTAATCTTCATGTGTTTCATCTCAATGTGCCAAATAAAGCGAAATTGCCCCCGATACGCAACCGAAGCGGTCTAAAATGCTATCAGGCACAGCGGCTGGTGATCGGTCGCGAAAAGCCGCGTCAGGGCCGCCAGATACTCAGGTCGATCGATTTGAATTCGCCCGTAGCGAGCCAGACTGCTCAGGTCGGCCGAGCCGACAATCAGCGAGGCCAAATCGCATACGTCCAACCCAAGCGTGACATCAGCGGCAGTCTGGTTGTCAACAGCCGGCCGGCCGTGATCGAACACCACCGTCACCGGCCCGTCATTTTCCGGCATGAAACTGTCGCGAACCTCGAATGTGATCGTCAACGACTCATCGTTGAACTTCCCCTCGCCCAGTTGCACCCACAGCCGGGTCACATCGAGCACCCGGTACATGATCCCGATACCCGTCGTATGCATCTCATGATAGACCGGGGGAATCAACCGCCCCGAATCGTTGCGCGGATCGAACACCAGATGGTGCAGGTCATCCTCGTGCGTGCGCAGCACTACCCTGTTGACTTGGTCGGCCTGGATCCGCAGGAACGAGCAGAGCGCTCGAAGCGCCTCGCCGTCCAGGTAGACGAATTCCTGCACAATCAGGTCATTAACCAGGAAATTGCCTGTCGTATCCTTGCGAAACGTGTACTGGATATACCCCAAGAGCTCCCCCTCCCGCTCCACCCCAACCAGTCGCAACGTTGCATTCTGCTCCAGGCGGATCCTCCGTCCCGGCGGCGTCTCCAGGATCATGCCATTGACCATCATGGCGTAGCGGTTGAAGCAATCCGCGATGGCCTCGCTGTCCTCTATCGTCAATCGCCTCGTCACCAGCGTTGAGTCCTCCAGCGGAAAGCTGGCCGGCGCGATGTGATACTCGTGTATCTTGCCCCCGTAGCCAGCCCCCATCTTGCGATAGAAGTCCGGTCGGAACGGCCACAGCGCGGCCATGCTGGCTTCCTGCTGACGGTACCGCCCGAAGAAGAACTGCATGATCTCCTTGGCCACATGTTGCTTCTTGTACGGCAAATCCACCGCCAGCATCCCGCCGCCACCACAGGGCAGTACTGCGCCGCGTACGTGCAACTGGAAATCGTGCAGTCGGACGCCACCCACGAGCCGGTCATCACGATAGCACCCGAACATGTGGTTGCGCTCATCACGATTCTGCGAACGGAACCGCTCTACCGCCTTCTCGCGCTCGGCGGCGGTGTTGATGTCGAGGGCGGGATAAGCATCGCCCGCGATCCGGATAAACTCCGGCAGGTGGTCGTCTGGTAGCAGTTTCACCGGCATAGTAGCATTAAGTAGCCCTTAAGCCCGGCCGAGAGCAAGCACAAAACGCCGATATCGGTAGCGCCACGCGTGGGGACATGCCCCGCCCGCCGCCGCCGGTTTCGCAACAACTTCGATAGTGATTGCCATTTGGGCACAAGAAGTGAGGGCTGTCGAGTTGTGCGTCCCTAACGGGGGTCGACCCGCCAACCGTGAACCGAGGTCCCGCCGAGCATCAACCAGCAGGTGGCAGCCGCTCCGGTCGAGTCCAGTGAAAATCTGATCCGGAAGTCCTTGGTGCGGTGAACAAAAAGCGTGTCAGACAGCGGGAACACGCGCACCTCGTCCAGGCCGGGTGTCTTGGCGTACAGTTCATCGCCGCGGCGTTGTATGCTCATCACAAACTCCGGCCAACGTTCCCGCGGGAGCAGCGATTGAAGCTGATAGGTGCCCACATACCGCTGAAGGACGGTACTGTCCATCTCAATCGGTCGCTCGGCCAGCAGAAATGGCTCCGAAAGCACACTGTCAAGCTTAACGCCGGCGTACAGCGTGTATTCCTCGATCCTGAAGATAGAGTCGACCGCTCCCAGACTGTCTCGCCCGAACGCGATCAGAACCGTGTGATCATCGGCGGTGAAAAACGTGTCTGGTGCCAGGGCCTCAAGCCCCACCGGCTCATCCTCGGTTGACCAGGTGACCAGCGAGTCTTCCCGGCGGTCCACGACCCGGTAGAACTCGGGGGCCATCTCGTACGCACCGACATAATCGACCAGCAACGTGCTGTCAAACGGCGACCGACTTCGAGTGATCGGATAATCGTATGGCCTCTCGAACGCAATCGCCGCCAGCGCACGGGCCATCTTCTTGACCGGCGCCTCATCCTCGTTGGAGAACACGATCACGCACAGGCCGTCATCGGTCCACCGCTCGAAGGTCGTATTGAACCCATCGAGAAACCCACCGTGGTAAGTCCGCACCCGCCCGAAGAGCGTGTCCACCACCCAACCATACGCGTACCCCTCTCGCACCGGCGTAATCATGCGCCTGACGGCGTCGTGGCTGAGTACGCCCTCGGTATACAACGCCGAGTCCCAGTGGTGCATGTCCAGCACGCTCGAGTACAGCGCCCCCGCCGTATGCAGCACCGAGAGATCCACTCGCGCCGCTGCAACCGGCACTCCCTCCGGGCCAAGCGTATAACCCAGCGCCCGGTCCGGCATACCGATCTCCCGCCGTCCATAGCCGGAATCCTTCATCCCGAGTGGATTGAAAATGTTCTGGTGCAGGAACGCCTCATACGACTGCCCGGCCACGCGCTCGACAATTGCCCCCAGAATCAGGTAATTGGTGTTCGAATAGGCAAAATCCGTCCCCGGCTCAAACCGAAGCGGCTGATCCTCGATTGTCCCCAGAAGCTCAGTCGGGGAAATGGCGCTGGTGCGGCGAAGCAAAATCTCCGGGATCTTGGTGTAATCGGCAATCCCGGAAGTGTGCGAGAGTAGTTGGTGCACAGTCACCTCGCCGAAATGGCTGTCGGCATACTCGGGCAACAGGACACCGAGTGGGTCACCAAGCGTCAGCAAACCGCGCTCGGCCAACAGCATCACGGCCGCAGCCGTGAATTGCTTGGTGATCGACCCGATATAGAACCGCGTGTCGGGGTGGTTTGGCTCCGCAAACTCCGTATCCGCCGAGCCGTATCCTTTTGCCAGAATCACCTTGCCATCGTACGACACCAGCGCCGCGCCGCGAAACCCCCAGACGTCCCGAGCCGCACGAAGATACGCATCCATTTCCTCGCGCACCGCGGCAGCATCGCGACAGCCAATCAGGAGCTGCCCCGCCAGCAACGCGGCCAGCGCGCCGAACGCAATATGCCTCAGAACTCGTTTCACCCGTGTACCTCTTCATACCTTTGTACGCCCGATGCTGTGGGGGCGTCCCGGCGATTCCAATATGCGGAGTGTTGTTACTGCTACGCAAGAACTTGTATAGGGAGCGAAGGTCTGTTGACCGCCGTCACGTCTGTGCCGTGAAGGGAAATTTGAACGGCTTGTCACCGGGCGGGAAGTGCCCCCGCACGAACAAATACGAATCCTCCGGCTCCACCACGCTGTCATAGTTGAAATGCAGACGGTCGGGGGAGAAGTAGTAGTGCACCGCCTTCGGTCGCTCACACGGCAGCACTCTCGGCAGCACCGCCGCCATGTCAAATGGTGTCCGCGAGATAGCGTCCCAGATGTGCACGACACCCTCTTTCTCACTGAGAATGAACAGGATCTCTTCCTGCTCCAAATAATGCAGGCGCTGATCGAAACCGAGGAGCAAATAGAACCAGGTGATATGCCCGAAATCGCTGGCGCCAAACAGCCGCGTGGGGTCATCGCGCTCGGCAATCAACTCCGCGACCACAGCGTGATCCTCCGGGCGCGACAGATCGAGCTTGCGCGCCCGGTAGTCCGGCCCGGGTAGCTTCTCTGTCGCGACAAACACCACCTCATGCGCGCGATCGAACCCGAACCGGGGATAGAAGTCGACAACCGAGTCATTGGCGAACAGGAAAACCAGCTCGACCTCAGGCTCAAATCGCTCCATCACGTGCTCCATGAGCAGCCGTGACAGTCCCCGATGCCGACCGTCCTCGACCGTCCCCACCGCCCCTATCTGCACCGCCGGCACCAGCGAGTTCTCCAGCCAGACATTCATACGCATCACCGAGGCATTGGCGATCATACGGTCCGCCTCAAGGATGGAATGCGGCATATAGACCTCGGTCCAGTGCCCGCGTTCGTACCATCGCCGGAAGTTGATCCCCGGAAAGACCTCATCCATGAATCGGTAGTAGGCTTCGCGAAGCTGCGGGTCGTCGCGGTGGTTGGTGACAATCTGCGGCATGGGAGTATATAGATCACCACCAAGCGTTGAGCAAGCGCAATGCGTGGCAGTGGCTGAGTGATCGTATGATTCACAGGCGTTCCGGCTCATCTCGGCCCGGGTGGCCCGGCCGCCAGTGATACAAGACTCAAGTGTGGGGTGGCCCGCTTTTCAGGTGGGTCTCATGCCGATATAGACCGGCGACATGGGTAACACATTAGTTCCAGGTAGGGAAGGATGCCAGCGGCATCCTGCCATCTTCACCGACCCCTCACTCGAGTCATCGCGAGGAGCGTTGCGAAGCAGCGACGTGGCG
>CAZXRO010000020.1:0-21102 GCA_964642435.1 uncultured Ignavibacteriales bacterium | reverse complement strand
CCACCGACTCAGAACGACCAGAGCTACGACTGCCACTTCGGCGGGACCTCGGCGGCGTGTCCCGTTGTCTCCGGGACGGCGGCGCTCCTGCTCTCCAAAGACCCCACCCTCAGCGCCGCGGCTGTGTACTACATCCTGCGCAATTCCGCCGAGACCAATCTGGACTGGGGCACGATCACCCCTCCGCACGAGCAATATGGCCACGGCCGGCTGGACGCCTTCCGAGCGGTGCTGTCGATCTCGCGCGGCGATTACAACAGCGATGGGGCAGTAAATATCGCCGATGTTACAGCTCTGGGCGGATATCTCTACTCGAAGGGTAATCCGGCGTTTCCCAGTCCATTTCAGGCCGACTGCGACTGCGATGGCGCTGTCAACATCTCCGACATGACGTATCTGATATCGTACATGTACACCGGCGGACCACCACCGGTATCGCCCTGCTTCAAGCCATGGCGCTAAGCACCGTCGGTTAGCTCTCCGGTCGGCACGCAGCTGACCCGTTGAGCTTCGTTGATACGGGCGAGTGAACATCTCACGCGGCCGTCTTCTCTTGCCTGACTTCCCTCCCCACATCCCGATTGCCATAGCGCCTTTCCATCCATATCTTGGCCGGCATGATGTATCTTGGCGAAACCGCCGCCCTGGCCACCGCCCTGCTCTGGGCGTTTACCTCGATCTTCTTTGCCGAGGCCGGCAAACGGATCGGCTCGCATATGGTCAATGTCGTCCGGCTGGGGTTCGCGGTGGTGCTCTATGCCACCGTCTTGTTTGTCACCACCGGCCGGCCGTGGCCGACTGACCCCACCGGCAACCAGATCTTCTGGCTGGGAATGTCCGGTTTGGTCGGGCTGGTGTTCGGCGACGGCTGCGGGTTCAAGGCTCTGGTGATGATCGGTCCGCGCCTGACCACGTTGTTCTATGCCACCGCGCCGATCATGGCCACCGGTATTGCCTGGCTCTTTTTGGGCGAGGCGTTGCGGTGGGTGGACCTGGTCGGGGTGGCCCTGACAGTGGGCGGGGTGATGTGGGTGGTCAGTGAACGTCAGTTTTCGCAATCACAGCACCTTTTGGCCGAGGATCACCCCGACCGGGGATCGCTGCTGATCGGCAGCCTGCTCGGACTCGGAGCGGCACTGGGCCAGGCCACCGGCCTGGTGATGGCCAAGCACGCCATGACCCAGGGGGGACCATCGCTTGATCCACTCCATGCCGCCTTCGTGCGAATGATCGTCGCACTGGTGGCGATCTACGCCCTGACAGCGGCGCGTGGGAAAATGGGAAAACTCCGCCAGGCCTTCAAAGATGCCCGCGGCATGCAGTTCTCACTCTACGGGGCGATTGTCGGACCGTTTCTGGCCGTCTGGTTGTCGTTGGTGGCTGTCAAATTGATCCCGACCGGCATTGCGGCCACGCTCAACGCCACCACACCCGTCATGATCATTCCGCTGGTGGTCTATTACAGCAAAGAGGAAGTGAGCCTTCGCGGCGTGCTGGGGGCGATTATTGCCGTGTGCGGCGTGGGGATTCTGTTCCTGGGATAAGACGATATGAGTATGCTCAATTGTACAGATCTTGCCGATATCCTCAGCCGCTACTACCCCGACCGTGAATCACGGCTGGTGGGCGCCAAGCGCTTTGACTCGGAATACTGGGATATTGTTCGGTTCTTCTCAGACGATGCACCCGATGCTCATGAAGTGCCATTGGTAGTCTTCCCGGAAGAGTGGCGGCACAAGGATCCCCTGGTGGAGGGATTCGCTTTCGGGATCGCGGGGAAACTCCGTGCCGAGGGGCGGCTGCACGATGGACCGCCGACCATGGCTGTCTGTCAGGCCATCTGGGATACCGAGAAGCCTCGGCTGGTGGTCTGCCCGGCCCATTATGAGGACCTGGCCGGATCCTGCTTTGCGCTGGATCTGCCCGATGACCGGTTCGGGCCTGAAAGCCGAAGCCTCCGCGAGTATTACCTTCAGCGATACCAGGCACACGACTATGGCAGCAGTCTGCTCTGTCCCGGCCTGGGGGTGTGCGGGATGCTGGTGATCGGCGAGCGCGGATACCGTCAGGTGTTGGCGGTACGACGGGCAGGGCACCTGGCCTCACTGGAGCACAGTTGGGGGCCGTCGGCGGCAGGAGCGGTTGACTGGCGGACCGACTGCGCCACGCTTGGGGAGCTGGCCGTGAAATCGTTGACTGATGAGGTACAGGAAGAGTTGGGGCTGACCCTCAAGGAGGTTGAGATCACGCCGTTAGTTATGGCCCGGGAGATCTGTCGCGGGGACAAGCCGCAGGTATTCTGCCAGATATCAACCGGTCTGTCTTTGGAGACGATCACCGAGCGTCTGGCAGGGCGACTGGAAGCCGGTGGCGAGTTTGACCGCTGGCGGTGGCTGCCGCTCGATGACCGTTCCCTGTCGATTGACGATCACGGAGTCGTGCTGAACCACGAGGCGCGGATGAATATCGGGTTGATGGAGGAGTATCTTGGCACCGTTCGGTAGCGGCTGGAGGGACGTGGAAGCATAAGATAAGGCCCGTCACCATGCGAGATGATGACGGGCCGTGAGTCTTTTGCTGCGCTGTGGTGTGCCCGGGGGCTACTCGACCTCATCGACATCGGTCGTGGGCCGCGTGGCCTTCTCGACCGTTTCGGAGATAGCATCCGGGCGCTTGTCTTTCAGTTTCCCCTTGTACTTTTTCAACTGCTGCTTGACCTTGTCGACCGCTACGCCAATCGAGTTGTACATATCATCTGTTTCGCCGGTACCGGCGAGCGTCTGGTTGTAGACCTTGACCTTCAATTCGGCCATACGACGATGTCGCTCGGTATCAAGGATCAACTCGGCGGATATGATATTCTCGAAATAGCGGGACAGCCCCTCGATCTCACTCTCGGCGTGAGACTTCATCTCGGGGGTAAGGTCGAAGTGCCGGGCAGTGATCATCTTCTGCATTGGCAGCTGCTCCTTTCGGGTGGGAAAACATTACCTCTTGCTAATTGTACGCCATTCTCAGATGTAAGTTTGCCAAGGCTCGTGCTCTACGCAACAAAAATGCTGACAGCAGGCAAAAATCGCTGATTTCCATTGAGAAAGAGACTTCAAAGGACTCGGCCGGGCTGCCGTCAATCGGGAATCCTATTCGACCAATCCCCTCGGTCGGCATCCGATTCCCACCGCTTTACCGGGTGTCAGGAGACCCGTTTACGCAGTCGGGCCGGCTGGATTCTCAACTCTTCTCGATACTTGGTTACTGTCCGTCGGGCCAGTTGAATTCCCTCGGCCTTGAGCCGTTTGTGTATCTCTTGGTCGGAGTATGGCTTATCGGGAGGTTCGGCGGCAATAATCTCTTCGATCCGTTGCTTGACCCGGTGTTTGGACAGATCTTCGCCGTCATCACGGCTGATACCGGAGTTGAAAAAGTGCTTTATTTCATACACCCCGAATGGGGTCTGAACATACTTCTCTTTTGAGACGCGGCTGATGGTAGCGACATTCATCTCGACCACCTGGGCGATATCCTCCATGATCAGCGGCTTGAGGTACTCGGTACCCTTGTCGAAAAAGTCGCGCTGGGCATCGACAATCGCCTCCATGACACGGATCATGGTATTGCGTCGCTGGTTGATGGCGTTCAGCAGCCACCTCGCATGGTCCAGTTTCTGGTGGATGTATTCCTTGGCGTCCTTGGATGAGTTGCTGCCACGTTTGGCGAGATCCCGGTAGTGCGGGCTGATCCGGAGCCTCGGCAGGTAGCTGTCATTGTGAGAGACCACGATATCATCGCCGAACCGCTCAATAATCAGATCCGGCACGACCGGCATAGCGCCGGGATCGAACCGTCCCTGGGCCGGAGAAGGCGACAGGCTCTTGATAATCTCCATGGCATCCTGTGCCCGCTCAGTCGGGACACCCATGAGTTTGGCTACCTGCTGCATAGACTTGCGATCCAGATCAGACAGGTGCTCATCGACAATACGCCAGGCCAGCGTGCCCCTGAGACCCTTTTCATCGAGCTGGATCAGCAGCGATTCCCTCAGGTCACGCGCGGCGACACCGACCGGATCGAAACGCTGGATCTTCTTGAGGACGTCCTCGATCAGCGAGGCATCGATATTGAGCTCATCGGCCATCTCAGGCACGCTGATTGACAGATAACCATCGGGGGCGACATTGCCGATGATGTACTCGCCGATCATGGTCTCTTCTTCGGAGAGCTTCAGGAGCATCAACTGCTCGCGCAGGTAGTCATAGAGGGTCTGGGCGCGCGTGGCGGTACCCTCGAGTCGATCCTCGCCGGACTCGCGTGATTCCCGCACCTTGTATCCCTCTTCATCGTCGAAGAGGTACTCGTCCCAGTCTACCTCGTCCTTTTCCTTGGTTTCTTCCTTGACCAGGTCTGACTCCGGCTCATCAGTCTGTTCCTGCTCGGGGCCATCAACTTCCTCGAGCATGGGATTCATGGTGAGCTCCTCGCGGATCTTCTGTTCCAGCTTGAGAGCCGGCATTTGGAGCAGGTTAAGTGACTGGATAAGCTGCGGCGCCAGCTTCAGCTGTTGTGTTACCTTTAGTCCCTGATTTAGACCGAGTTTCATATGTTGGTCCTGCTGTCAGTCACGGTTAGTTCTTCTGGCGCGAATTTGAGTACGTGCGCCGCCTGTTACCTCCTTTATCGGAGCCACTTAAGCACTCGTCCACAAATCGAAAATAGTTCGTTCAATACTTACACAACCCCGGGCGGGAATTGTATGAACTCAGTTCAGGCGGAATTTCTCGCCCAGGTAGATCTTGCGCGCCTCCGGATCATTGGCCAGGAACTCAGCATTGCCCGACTTCAGGATCCGTCCGTCGCACATAATATACGCGCGGTCACAAATCGAGAGTGTCTCCCGAACATTGTGATCGGTGATCAGCACGCCCAGGCCCTGCTCGGTGAGCCGGGCTATGATCTTCTGGATGTCCTCGACCGCAATCGGGTCGATCCCCGCAAAGGGCTCATCGAGAAGAATAAACTTCGGCTCGTTGACCAATGCCCGGGTAATCTCGACCCGTCGGCGCTCCCCTCCTGATAGCGTATAGGCCTTATTTTTGCGCAAATGCGCGATATCAAGTTCGTTGAGCAGATGCTCCAGTCGCTCCTTGCGTTCGGATCGTTTCATTCGTCGGAACTGCAAGATGGACATAATGTTATCCTCGACCGTCATCTTGCGAAAAACAGAGGCTTCCTGGGCCAGATAGCCAATTCCCATCGATGCCCGTCGATACATTGGCAAGCGCCCAATATCGCGCTCGCCAAGGAATACTTTTCCTTTGTCGGGTCTGACGAACCCGATAATCATATAGAAGGTCGTTGTCTTACCCGCACCGTTAGGCCCAAGCAAACCAACAACTTCCCCGGGATTGACCGTGATTGTGACACCATCGACCACAGCCCGTCGTCGGTAGAATTTTCGAAGATCTTTGCTAAGTAATTGCTCCATACAGACCCAATATAAGAGGCAACAGTGTTGAATTCAACAAGTTTTTGCTCAACGTAGCACGTAATTTGCTTGCGCGGGACAGTTTGGAAATATACCCATTGTTACTTGTAAAAAGCGTATCTTGGTATTTCTTTGTCAACAACTCGTCGGCAGGGTTTAATAACGGATTGCCGCGTTTACGGTTAACACAGACAGGTAGAGCTACATGAGACATTATCCCCTTGCTGCACTAGTAACATTGCTGGTGCTTATCATGGCCTGTTCCTCATCGGACAGAGCTGACTCCCAGAAGAAAGCGACGCAGAAGGATACCGATCAGCACAATGCTGTTCTGGCCCAGAAGAGGCTCGAAAAGGCGTTGGAAGACGATCCCGAATCGAGTGAGATTCGCTACCAGCTTGCACAAAGTGTCGAGGCGCAGGGGTTGATCTATGATGCTCTGCACCAGTATATCCATCTGAATACCAACGACCCACTGTTCTCGCCTGCCTTTGAGTCTGTGGCCCGGATTCTTCAGAGGACCGGTGACACGTTTGAGGCCCTTGCTCGTGCTCACAGCTTCGCCGACCTTCTGAAAGAGGATCCGTACGCCCGGCTGTTGGTGGCTCGGCTGCATTTGAGACAGAATGATAATGGACGCGCACGAGCCATAATCGATACCGCGGCAGAATTTGGTCTGGACAAGTCTGTTGCCCAGCTGGTGCGTGCCGAGGCCTTTTTCAGGAGCCAGCAATTTGACTCAGCACAGGCAATTGCCTCGCGGGTGCTGGAGACCGGCGGTGACTCGCCGTGGTACTACCGACAGGCAGCCGATTATCTGGAAACGGCCGGGCTGATTGACTCCGCCGTCGCCGTCAGCCGGCTGAGTCTGAGCGATGACGATCCCGGCGACGTCTTCCTTCTCGACCACTTCTACCGGTTACTGAGGGTCGGTTACCACTGGCAGGCGCAGCAGATTGTGGACTCGCTGGCGTCGGCCAACCGTCCGCCGTCTTTGATCTCGGTCCTGTACATGGATGCATACATTGCTGCCGATGAGGACTCGGAGGCAGAGATGGCCCTGGCCCGGCTGTCAAGAGAGGTGTCCTTGAATCTCACCCGCCTGATGTATGAGCTGCTGACCGACATCATCACGGGAAACATCTTGACCATTCAAGAAAGCGCCGCAATGGTCCTGAAGCACCTGTCACAGTATCCGTACTCAGATGATTTCAAGCGGATTATGGCGTGGCAACTGGCTATCCCGACCGCTCGGCATGGAGACCAGATCGAGGGACTGGACTATATCCAGCTCGTCAGGGGCCAGCAGGCCAACTTCCCGGAGGTACGGCTGACGCACACCGAACTGCTGTTCAAATCCGGCCAATTCGAGAAGGGGTTTCAGGGGATCGAGACCCTGCACCGATTCCACAGGCAGGAACCGGTCTGGCTGACCGGCCTGGCCGATATAGCGCGGAATCATGACACGATAGGCACCGATGTTGCCGTCCGCTACTACCGTGAGGCCTTGGCTCAGGACAAGTGGTACCGTGACGCCTTCGAGAAGTTCGTCGACCTCTATCGTGAGGAGCGGCAGTTCGACAAGGCGCTGGCCCTGTTCAGTGAGTACTCGCACTATGCGCAGCGCTACCCGTCGTGTGCCGTGCTCCAAAGCTTCGTACTGGTGGAGAATCAGCGGATCGATCAGGCCATGGAGCTATTCACCGAGAACATCCCGTATCTCCGAGGGAATCTTGATCACTGGCGCGATATGTGCTTCGTGTTGGAACGCGAGGGATTCCCCGGCGAACGTCGGACACTGGAGCAACTGGCCGCAACGCTCAACCCTGAGAATGTCGCCGCCTTGATATTCGCGGCATCGATCGCGGCCGACGCGGGAGACGCGGAGCGAGTCAAACAACTGGCGAAACAGGCAGCAAAGGTGGATGCTGATGATCCGTCGCCGAAGACGATGCAGGCGTATGGCGCATACCTGGCCGGAGATGTCGAGTCGGCGCTTGATAGCTTCGAGGCGCTGAAGAACGAGTACCGTGATGATCCGTCTGTGCTGACCTACTACTCGCTCATGCTGGCCCGGACGGGTCAACAACCGACTCAGGCGGCAGACATGGCACGATTGGCGATGTTTGGCAATGAATCGGACTTCGCCTCACGCCTTCACTTATGCCGCGTCTATTACCTTACCGGGCGCTATGACCTGTGTGTCGGAGAGGCTCGCAAGGCAATCACCGCCTACCGGGACCATTTCCTCCCCTACTACTGGGCCGGAAGGGCCGGCGCAAAACTGCACCGACCGGATGTGGCCGAGAACCTCAACAAGGCGATCGACCTGGGTCTCTACGGCGAACGACTTGCCGAAGCTCGGGAGATTCTGGCACGATTGTAGTGCTGCCGGGAGGGGTATAATGACGATAGATAACAGCCGGTGCGTTCTGGTCGTTGGCGGGGCGGGCTACCTGGGCTCTGTGCTGACCCACCGCCTGCTTGCGCGCGGCTTTCGAGTCCGGGTGCTCGACAGTATGCTCTTTGGCGGGCAATCGCTGCTGGGAGTGTGGCACCATCCATCACTGGAAGTGATGGTCGGTGATATACGCAGCGACCGCGACGTTGCTCATGCCGTTGAGGGCGCATCAGCCGTGGTGCACCTGGCTGCCATAGTCGGTGATCCTGCCTGTGCCAGGGACCCACAGCTTGCGACTGAAGTCAACCGCGATGGGGCACATCGCGTGTGCGCCCATGCTGTCGATGCCGGCGTGGAGCGTTTCGTCTTCGCGTCCACGTGCAGCAACTATGGCCGGATGGATGACGAAGAGGGTTGGGTTGATGAGGACTCGCCGCTCAATCCGGTATCGCATTATGCCAAGCTCAAGGTGGAGTTTGAGCGGTACCTGCTGCAGATGAACCTGCCGACCATCGCCCCCACTTGTCTTCGCTTTGCCACCGCATTCGGGTTGTCGCCGCGTCCCCGCTTTGACCTGACCGTTAACCAGTTTGCCCGTGACCTGGCCTTGGGGAAGGAGCTTGAGGTCTACGGCCAGCAATTCTGGCGGCCGTATTGCCACACAATCGATATCGCACGAGCCATCGAGCTGACCCTGAAGGCTCCCGCAGAGACCGTGGCGTATCGGGCCTTCAATGTCGGTGCCAACGATGAGAACTACCGCAAGAAAGATCTGGTTGCCAAATTGATGCGGCTCCTGCCGGAGTGTGATACCCTGATTTCGCATGTTGAGAAGGCCGAGGACCCGCGCGACTATCGGGTACGCTTTGATCGCTTCGCCGACACTGTTCGTTATCACTCACGGGTGACGGTCGATGATGGGCTGCGGGAGGTCATCAGCGCCGTGCAGTCAGGGGTGATCTCAGACCCGTTCGATCATCGGTATACCAACTCATAGCATGGGGGAATGACAATGGAAGCAGTCATTCTCGCCGGAGGCAGAGGCAGCCGGTTGCAACCCTACACAGAAGACATTCCCAAACCGCTGGTGAAGATCGGTGATCGTCCGGTGGTGGAGATACTCTTGCACCGCATGCAACGCGCCGGGGTCCGCCGCGTCCACCTGGCCGTTAACCACATGGCTCCGGCGATCGAGGAGGCACTTGGCGATGGGGGCCGCTTTGGGCTTCAGTTGCTCTACTGGCACGAGGACACACCGCTGTCGACCGTCGCGCCGATTGCCCGCATGGAGGGGCTGCCCGAACACTTCCTGGTCGCCAACGGTGACATCCTGACCGACCTGGATCTATCTGCGTTGTATGATTACCATTGCCAACACCCGGCGGAACTGACGGTAGCCGTGAAACACCGCTCGCACCCGGTTGACTACGGGGTATTGGTGATCGATGACGACCGGCGCGTGATCAGTTTCCATGAGAAGCCCCATCTGAACTTCACGGTCAGTATGGGCATCTACGTTTTCAGCCGGTCGGTACTCAGGCGAGTCCCCGCAGATACGCCCTTTGGTTTCGATGACCTCATGCGGGACCTGCTTGCCCATGACCTGCCGATCAACGGCTATCCGTTCGATGGGTACTGGCTGGATATCGGGAGTCCCGAGGACTATCTGCAAGCCAATCGGGACATTGTGCGTGTCAGATCACTTCTTGAGTGAGCGGCCGAAGTGCGCGGCAAACCGAGCCTCAGTCTCCAAATGCGGTAATCATCCCCAGCGCCTCCTCCAGTGCATCCACCTTTGCGAGAAGCTGCTCTGAAGCCCGGGTGGCCTCCTTGGCAAGTTGTCTTGCGCGAGAGGTACGCCCCTGCGTATAGGATTCGACGGCGTTGTTCATGGAGTCGAAAACCTTGGAGATAAGCGGCGCCAACGTTTTGAATTCGCTCATATGGCCGAACGCGGTCATGCCGTCACCGTGGTACCATCGCCCGCTGCGACTGTCTTTCGGGCTGACCGCATAGAAGGCCGATGCGGGCAAATCATCATCCAGAACCTGATTACCCTTGGTTATGTACTTGGCTATCTCCTCGCGGACATAAACCGGGACACCATTGCGCGAATGACGAGTCTTAAACTGCTTGGCCAGAAGCTGCAGTTGTTCTGCGCGGTGCGCCAGATCCTCGGCGGCGGTCGACGCCCGACGCACATCAGCCTGCGACTGCTCCAGTCCGGCGGAGAGCTGTTCTATCTGCTCGCGAAGTTGCACGGTCACGCCGGTCTGCTGTTCGGATACACCGGTGATCTGCTTGATGATCTCAACCACCTGTGACGAACTGGTTATTATCTCGCCCAGGCTGGTTCCCGCCTGATCAGCTAACTCGCGGCCATCGGTGACCTTCTCGTCGCCCGATTTCATGCCCTTGACCGCCTCGGTAGTGCGGCTCTGTATGTGACCGATCATCTCATGGATCTGCTTTGTGGCCTCGCCGGTACGCTCGGCGAGCTTGCGGACTTCATCGGCAACGACAGCGAAGCCACGTCCCTGTTCGCCCGCGCGGGCAGCCTCGATGGCAGCATTGAGCGCCAGCAGGTTGGTTTGGTCGGCGATATCATCGATCACCTCGATCACCTGGCCAATTTGTTGCGCAGATTCGGCCAGCTTGCCGATTGACCCGGCAGAGTCACGGACGACATCCGCAATACCCTGGATACCATCGATTGTCCCCTTGACAATCTCGCCTCCCAACTGGGCGGTCTCCGATGCCTGTCGGGCAGCCTGGTTGGCTCGATCGGCATTGCCGTGCACAGTGTGCGCCTGCTCGGTCACGGTGTCTACCACCTCCAGAACCGACCGGAACACCTCGGCGTGGTCCGTCTGCGCGCGCGAGTCTGATGCCGAAGCCCTCAACTGGCTCGCGGCGCTGGCGAGGTCGCGCGAACTGTGGTCGATCTCCTGGATGACCGAGTCAAACTTACCGCGCAATTCACGGAGCAGCACAGCGACTTTCTCGCTGCCATGCCCCATTTCCTGCAACGCCGAAGACAGATCTTTCGCCTCGGGGGTGCTGGCCAGGTCGACCCGCTTGTAATCGGGCCGGGGAACATCGACCGTAAGATCGCCCTTGGCAAAGGCCGCCAGGACCGCGGCATACTGGTTCAGGTCGCGGCCGACGCGTCGGGCAAACTCTGTTGCAACCGTCATCGGGCGACGCGTGCTGCGGGCCACGAACGACATCGAAGCGGCTCCGGCGATCAGGGCGAGTGTTGCCAGAAGCAGCGCCCAGAAGTAGATATTGCCGGTACTGTCGGCAATCAGTTGCTCTGCCTGTTCAGCCTGGGCTGAGATGCCCGTGCGGATCGTCTCCATTGTCTGCTGCACCGTAGCCGCTGCTGCCAACGTGGTCTCGGCCTGGGTCTGGCGAGAGGCCTGCTGGTGGCTCTGTGTATTGGCGATCCAGTCTGTCGTACGCTTATAGGCATCATGGAGGCGATCAATGGCGCCGATCGCTTCCTCTTGGAAATGACGCGAGGCCTTGGCAAACCGTTGCTGGTCTTGTGACTCGACAATACGCGTCGCTGCCTCATGCAGGGCAATCAGCGGCTCACGCCAGAGCTCAAGCATGTCATCATATTCCGGGTACGGCGAGCGATAGCTGACATACCAGCGGCCAAAGGCCGTTGTCTCCAGTCGAGGATCCGACCCGAACGGCTGCTTGAGTTCAACGGATCGGGAGAGACTGTCAATCCAGGCCAGGTGCTGAAGCCATCTGTCGGTCAGCTCTTGCGCGGCGTTGGATGGAAGGTGATGGCGGTCGGAGCCGACATTTCCAAGACAGGCGTCGAGCTGATTGAGCTGCGTGCGAAGGGCCGTGATGTGGCGATCGTCGTGCGCCGAACCGAACCCCCGGGCGGCGGGAGTACGCAACCAGGTCTTGGCCGGCGGTTCGCCGAGATTGCGGACGGCATCCCGGGCCTCGTCAAATGGAAGATAGGTCGCCTGCGACAAGGAGGCGTTCCACTGGCTCTGTTGAACAACCGCGTGCGCGATCTGCTGGTGCCACGATTTCAGCTGCGATGCCTGCTCGATATTCTGCCTGAAGTCATCGAAGTGAGAGTGGAAGTGGTACGCCACCAGACCAAGCACAACAACCGCGGCCGTTATGGCGAGAGTCAATCGACTTCCAAAGCGCATTTGCCCTGACATTGAGAGATCCTTCCTGGTTCAATTGAGCGGCCCTCGTGCAGGTCACGGACGTGGACGCGACATTGTCATCCGACCAAGGTGACCCCTTTGCGGTGTCCGTTCCAGGACCGCCGACCCTGTGCAACATGTGCACACCACACACTATAATTGTCGGTATGCCAACAAATTAGTTTAGCGTTCGCATTGCAGAATTATGCACCGAATGCGATGCCATGTGAAGGGATCGATCGTACATGAGGATGATGCGGATCAATAAGAAAGGGCGCAGGAGAAACCTGCGCCCGTGTTCGTAGCAGTCTGGCTAAGTCCTATGCCATCTGGGCTTGCTCGACAACCTCGCGATAACGCTTGATCAGTTCTGTGGTCTCCTGTTCGGAGCGGGATTCCGCCAGAATATTGAAAGCCGCCGTGAGCCGATCCGGTGTCACGAGTACCCAGCCGCCGTCTTCGAAGACACGGACACCGTCGATGAGCTGTCTTTCCTTGTCCTCGGTGCCGGTAATCAGCTTACGCATCACCATTCCCTTTTTGGACCAGGGGCATGGGACAGAAGCCGTTTCGCGGATGAAGTGCTCGAAGCGGCGACGACGGGTCCCGAATCGCGACTTGGTCCGGGCCAGCATTTCCAGCAGTTTGACCGCGGCCAGCATGGCATCGGCGCCCATCTGGAAGCCCGGGAATATGAACCCGCCGCGGGTACCGCCGACATAGTCGACCTCGCCGCGGCGTTTGATTTCCATCATGGCCAGGTGGTCGTTGGCAACACGGACGACCTCGACCCCCTTCTCGCGAGCGATCTCCTCAATTCCCATCGAGGCTCCTACCGGGACGGCGATGCGCTTGACCTGGCGCGTCTCCAGGAACAGGTCAGTGGCTATCAATAACAGCAGTTGTGAGTCGACCGGACGCCCGGTCTCGTCGATCACGGTGAGCTTCTCGGCGGCAGGATTGAGTTTGAGGCCGACATCAGCGTCGAGCGAGGTGACGATCTTGGACAACTGGACAATCGACTGGGCCCGCTCTTCCGGCGGGGTGGAGAAACGTCGGGGGTCCAGATTGGCGTTGAGCTCAACAGCCGAGATACCCAACTGACTGAACAGGTCAGGGAAGATCTGAGCCGAGGAACCGTTGGAGTGATCGACAATCACCTTGAATCCGGCCTGGCGGATCAACTCGTGATCGATCTCGGCGAGGAATTCCTCGCGGTAGTCCTCCAGCACATGCTGGGGCATGTCCAGGTGGCCAATCTCCTCGAGCGAGGCGCGTTCGAAATCCTCACCGGAGTACATCCGCTCGATCTTCTTGGTCTTGGAGGTCGGCAGATCCAGCCCGGAGCCATCGATGAAGATGATATCGATCAGGCGGTAGTCATCAGGGTTGTGCCGGACATAAATGCCGGCAGCATATTCGCCGCGTCGGAGACCATAGCGAACAACCGGAATCGGCATTGTCTCCAGATCGCTGACATCGACACCCGCGCCCAGCAACCCGGAGATCAGGCCGCGTTTGAGGAGCCGGGAGGTATCGGAAGCATCGCGGCTGGTCAACACAGCGGCGTCCTTGCCGAGAAACGCACCGAAGGCGGCACCGACTTTGACACACATCTCCGGGGTCAGCTCGGTCAGGGCCAGGCCGGATATCTTGGAGTCGGTGAACAATTCGCGGTTCCATTTCTCGCCCCACACCATCGAGGTAGAGACAGTGGCACCGGAATCCACCCGCTTGGCCGGCCAGATCTTGCAGTTAGCCTTGACCGTGGCGTCATCGCCGACGATACAATCATCAGAAACGATGACATCATCGAGTAACTCAACATTGTCACCAAGCCGACTTCGGTTGCAGACGATAGCATTGCTCATGGCACATTCGGCACCGATGGTGCAATCGGACCAGATGACACTGTTACGGATCTCACTGGCGGCCCCGATCCGTGAGCGAGTTCCGATCGCACAGTTAGACAGGCGAGCACCGGGATCAATATGGGCATCATTCCCCAGCGCAACCATCCCGGAGAATTCCACGCCATCGCCTACCGTGACGTTCTTGCCCATGAAGACGGTCGCATTGCCGATCTGCTTCGGCTCACCCTTGAGGTCGAGCTTCAGTTCACCTTCAAACAGCGAACGGTGCGCCCGGCGGTACTCATCGACATTACCGACATCCTTCCAATAGCCCTCCGTGATCATACCATACAGCCGCATCTGCTTTTGCAGCATGAGCGGAAAGAGATTCTGCGAGAAGTCGAAATTCGTATTGGGCGGGATAAGGTTGGCAGCCTCGGGCTGGAGTATGTAAATACCGGTGTTGATTGTGTCGCTGAAAGCCTCCCCCCAGGTTGGTTTCTCGAGGAAGCGAACAATGCGCCCATCGTTGTCGGTAATGACAATACCATAGGCCAGCGGATTCTCCATACGCGTGAGCAGCAGCGTGGCCTCGGACTGTTTCTCGTTGTGCCAGGCGATGGCCTCTGATAAGTCGAAGTCAGTGAGCAGATCGCCGGAGATAATCAGCACCGGTTCCTCGGCATCACCGAGAGCGTAACGGACCGCGCCGGCAGTACCGTAGTCGTCGTCGGGCTTGGCATACTTCATGTCCACGCCGAACGCACTGCCATCCTTGAAATAGTCTCGGATTGTATCGGACTGGAAGTACAGAAGCGAGGTGATATCGGTGATGTTGTGTTGCTTGAGCAACGACACCACGTGCTCCATCATGGGTAAATTGCCAATCGGTACCATCGGCTTGGGAATGTTGATCGTCAGCGGGCGCAGACGCGTCCCGAAGCCACCGGCCATGATAATCGCTTTCATATCGCTTCTTTCAAACCTCCATACTATTCGCTGAAAAAGAGCAGATTCATTTCTGTAAGTAGCCCCGTGCAAGCAACCATTGTGCTACATCGGGAAAATGGTGATACGGAACATAGTCAATATTGTGGGCCTGACAGTATTTCTCAAGGTCTTTTTTGGCAAACAGGATGTCGGCTTCATCAATCGCGCACAGATCGGACATACCATCGCCGACAAACACGACAGTGCTTTCAGGATGCCCCCGACGGTAATCGCGAATCCGCTCCCCCTTGCAATTGCCGCACCGCGTGCAGGCGCCATTGTCATACGGAAACTGCAGCGAAATGCGCCCGGAGTCGAGCACCGCCCTGTTAGACATAACTGGCACGCGCTCAAGCTGATAGCGGGCCAGCAACCACGTGATATAGATATCCAGACCATCGGAGATAATGTGCAGCGGCACTCCGTTCTGTTCACACAGCTTCACAAACTCGACGAAACCGGGAGTGATTTCAAACTGGAGCAGGAAGGGCTCGATGTCTTCTGGATTGACCGTGCTCATCTCTGCCTCGCGGGTCAAACACTCACGACTGGACAGCCGCCCCGACTTCCAATCCGGGATGAGCTTCTCGGTCTCCCCGCCAGAGAAATGCAGGAAGAAGTAGTATCCGATATCACGGGTGCTGACGGTGCCATCGAAGTCACAGAAGACGACAAGGTTGTCTGTGCGGTTGTTCATATTCGTATCGTCGGGCACGGTTTCGTCTTTCGTTGTGCAGCACTGCCGGAGGTGTCAGGACTGGCTATTGGCCTCGCGCTGCAGCAATAGTTCGGTTGCCTGTCGGATATCTTCGCGTTGCGGCACGATGACAGATCGATAGGCCTCATACATACCTAAGTGCTGTTCAACCACCAGACGTTCCAGACGATCAAGGATATGATCGGCATGGACAGCCCAAAGCTGACTATCCAGCAGCGCCGTCTTGCGGCTGAGGCGGCTTGACAGCGTTAGCAGCGATGGAGTCGGTCTCTCGATCTGGACCAGGGTCGCAAATGCATTGGCCGCCTCGGTCATCTCGCTTCGGTAGTCGAAGCCCTCAGCGCGGGCGAAGACAGCGAAGCGCTCGACCCAGTCCTCATCGAGCGAGCCTGATTCCCAGGCAGCAATCAACTCCGCAAGGTGAATACTGACAAAACGCTGCAGCAATAGTGAGTTGTCGATCTCTCGAACAAATGGCCCGCCAGGTTCCGGTCTTGCCGGATAGTCAGGTGCCAGGCCACGGCCGGTCTCGGTGAGCATGGTGTCATAGTCATTGAGGAAAACATCACCCTCGAAGTAATAGCGAGAGATGGTCAGGCGCAGTCCATCGCCTCCAGGCAACTCCCAGAAGCCCTGGACAAGGCCCTTGCCGAAAGTAGTATCGCCGACCAGGATGGCGCGCCCGTTGTAGCGCAGAGCGCCGGCGACGATCTCAGCAGCCGAGGCCGACCCGCGGTCGATCAGGATCGCCATCGGCACGCGTACGGCGCGCTCATCACCGCTGGCATAGTAGGCGTACTCGTTCCATTTGGAGCGACTGTCGGTACCGACAATGAACGCGCCGTCGTCAAGGAACAGGTTCGCCGTTTCAAAGGCCTCGCTCATCAAGCCACCCGGGTTACTCTTTAAATCGAGGATGATACCGCGCGGATGTGAGGTGTCGGTCAGCAAGGAGTCGAGCGCATCGCGGACATCATCCGATGCCCCCGCCTGGAAATCCAACAGCCGAATATAGAGCATGCTGTCCGCCGTGTATCCCGCAAACGGTATGTGGAGCAGTTCAATGCGTCGACGCTCGATAGTCATCGTTGTCGTGTCGCCGATAGACTCGCGAAAAAGCGCAATCGGGACCTCGGTACCCTCTGGCCCTCGAAGCAGGGTTGAGGCTTCGGCCACGGACAGCCCGGCCAGTGACACGCTGTCTGCTTCGATAATGATATCACCGGAAACCACGCCAGCATCGTTAGCCGGGCCGTTCTCACGGACCGACATGATGAGCAAACCGCGCTCGTGGCTGATCACCGACACACCGATACCATAGTAGCCACCCGAGAGTTCTTCGCGACGCTGCATCATCTCCTGTCGGGGAACATGGGTGGAGTAGCGATCGAGCCGATCAAACATCGCCTGGCGCCCCCGGGCAATAAGTTCATCGGCATCATAGTCGCTCTGGTAATTGTCGGCCAGGTATACAGCGGCACGGCGAAGCGTGATAGCGTCTTCAAGTCCCGGATCGGAGAGGACATAGACAGCCATGCCTCCGGCCACGACAACCATCAGGGCCATGATCGTCAGGGACCAGATAATCGTGCCACGGCTGATGATAATCGTGCGCTCGACCGTCTCGCTCATACCAGGTCTACCCGCCGGGACAGATATCGTTTCACCTCATCGAAGATATCATCGATTGACCCGGTGGCATCGATCACCTTGACCCGTCGCCGTTCCTTGCGGGCGATATTGAGGAACCCCTGGCGCACGCGCTTGAAGAAGGCGCGTGATTCGGATTCCAGTCGGTCAGGGCTTTTGCCGAGCCGCGAGAAAGCCGTTTTCAGATCGATGTCGAGCAGCAGCGTCAGGTCAGGCTTGAGCCGACCGACAGCCACCCGATGCAGGCTGCGCACCATACGCAGATCGAGCTTGCGGCCATAGCCCTGGTAAGCGGTGGTGGAATCATAGAAACGATCGCACAACACAATCTGCTGTGCCTTGAGTGCGGGCAGGATTTCGCGGGCAACGAGTTCAGCGCGAGCCGCCTCGTACAGCAACAGCTCCGTGGTGTCGCTCAAAGCGGAGTTGTTGTCCAGCAGGATTGAGCGAATGCGCTCGGCGATAGCAGTCGAACCGGGCTCGCGAAGCAATTTGACCTTATAGCGCTGTTTGGCCAGGAGTTGCGATACCAACAGGGCCTGGGTAGTCTTTCCGCAACCATCGATTCCCTCGAACGTAACAAACAGCCTTTTTCTCAGCCGGGTGGCGCGAGGCATGGTTCTTCCTTTCGGTCTGTGGACGCATAGTAACCCGCCGGATGCCAACAGAAAACCGGCGGTCACTGACCGCCGGTTAACTTAGGCAAATTGAAATTCAGGAGAAACTATTTTTTCTTGCGTACCACTCGCTTGGTCGATGAACCGGTCTTGGCGCCGGTAGTGCGTTTGCGCGGTTTGCTCACGGCTTTCTTCTGAGGTGCCTTGGCCGCCTGCTTGGTGCGTTTGCCTTTGGTGGCCTGCTTCTGGCCATACTGTTGAATAAACTCCTCGGTCATCGCACGAGCCTCATAGTCGGTGAACTGCACCGGCGGTGACTTCTTGAAATACGATGAGGGAGCTATCAGCGCACCCTTGAGGCCATTGTCCAGACCCAGCTTGCAGCACCTGATGGCATCGATCACCACACCAGCCGAGTTCGGGCTGTCCCAGACCTCAAGCTTCATCTCGATATTCAAAGGCACATCACCGAACGTCCGACCTTCCATGCGGATGTAGGCCCACTTGCGATCGGACAGCCACTCGACATAGTCCGAGGGACCAATGTGGCAGTTGCCCGGACCCATATCATACGGAAGCTGCGAGGTAACCGCATTGGTCTTGGAAATCTTCTTCGATTCCAGACGCGACCGCTCCAGCATGTTCAAGAAGTCCGTGTTGCCGCCAACATTCAACTGGCTCGTACGCTCCATGCGCACACCGCGCTCCTGGAACAAACGGGTCAGCACACGGTGGGTAATTGTCGCACCGACCTGGGACTTGATGTCATCGCCGATGACGGGCAAACCCTTCTCTTCAAACCGACGCTGCCAGTACTTCTCCCGGGCGATAAAGACCGGGATACAGTTAACAAAACCGCAGCCGGCATCGAGCACCTGCTCCACATACCACTTAGTCGCTTCCTCGGAGCCAACCGGCAGGTAGTTGACAACGACGTCGGTCTTGGTCTCCTTGAGGAGCTTGACAATGTCAACCGTGTCGCCCGGCGCCTTCTCGATAATCTGGGACAGGTAATGCCCCAGACCATCATGCGTCATACCGCGCTGCACCGTGATACCGGACTTGGGGACATCGCAAAACTTGAAGGTGTTGTTCGGTGGCGTGTAAATAGCCTCAGATAGGTCCTTGCCCACTTTGTTCTTGTCGATATCGATCGCGGCGGAGAATTCGACGTCGCGAATATGATACCCACCAAGATTGACATGCATCAGGCCGGGAATGAGATCATCCTCAGCGGCCTTCTTATAGTATTCGACACCCTGTACCAGCGATGAGGCACAATTGCCGACACCGACGATTGCTACACGAACTTTCGACATATCCTTCCTTCCGTTTATGAAGACACGTGACTTCTTGTCGCATTCGCAGTGGGAATATATCGGGCGCCTGATCGGCGGTCAAACAGTATACCCGAATTCCATTGATATTTAGATCAATAGTTGGTAGTATATGACTATCTGGTCATTGAACATATTTATGAGGTATATCATGGCTCAGCCGGATATGACGGCTATCGATGAGAACCTGGTGGCCGAATTGGTGCGCAACGGGGTGGTGAGCGACACGCTGCGTCGCCTGAGCCCCCAGAAGAAATCCCGGCTCTACCAGGTGGCGCTGCGTCTGTTTGCCGAATACGGCCACGACGGGCTGGCGATCGATCATTACTGCCAGGAGGCCGGGATCTCCAAGGGATCATTCTTCCAGTATTTTCCCTCGAAAAGCCACCTGCTGGAGTTCGTGGTGCTGATCTTTGATGATTATCTGGAGTTGCTCAGTCTGGAGATTCGCCAGCACGACCCCGGCGGCACGGCGCGGCAGCGGTTACACTACCTTTACAACGCCTTGGTGGTGAACTCACGACTGCACCAAGCGGAGCAGCGCTTCTATCTGTTCCTTACGCATGCCCTGCATCACTCCCAGGTGGCGTTGGATGACCTGGATATCGAACGGCACCTGCATCGCTATGTGCAGGAGATCATTGAGCAGGGGGAGGGATCAGGGGAGATCAGGTCTGATTTCGATGTCCAGTTGACCGGTTACATTGTCTCAGCCATTATCAGCGCATTGTTGACGCACCAGTTCTCCGGCCGGCCCGCACCACGCCAGCAGATCGGGGATCTGATGATCAGCTTCTTGTTTGATGGCATACGCGGATAGCCGACGGCTCAGTACAGTCGGCCGCCCGGGACAGCTTCGGCCTCCGGAACGACCAGGCTCAGGCTTCCCTCGCCTGCCCGTGGCACGCCCAGCACCAGCACCTCCGATGCAAAGCCGGCGATTCTTCGCGGCGGGAGATTCACGACCGCCAGGCACTGGCGGCCCACTAGGTCATCGGTAGTATAGTCGAGCGTCAACTGCGCCGAGGACTGCTTGATGCCAATCTGTGGACCAAAGTCAATGCTGAGGCGGTACGAGGGCTTTCGTGCCTTTGGGAACTCCTTTGCCTCAAGGATGCGGCCGACCCGGATATCCACCTTGTCGAACTCGTCGAAACTAATCTGCCGGCTGCACTGGTCCATGGGTGAACTCAGAACTTCCAGAGCCCTTCGCAGATGACCTCGTGAAGCGGTTTGCGTGTGCGGGGCGATTCATCTTTCTTAAGCGTGTGTTCATCGAGAAGATCAAGCGGCCCCTTGTAGCCCAGGCTTACCACACAAAGCACCTGGACATCCTCGGGGATCTCAAGCGCTGATTTGACCTTCGGGGCATTGTAGCCGGCCATGGGGTGGGCCATAAGGTCCTCATCGACGGCCGCCAGCAGCAGCGACATCGTGGCCAACCCGCAATCAAATTGGTAGTATTCGACCGGGCTGTCCTCGCGCACATAGTCATCCTTGCGACGACCACACACAGCAATCAGCATGGGGGCTTCGCCAGCCCACTGGTTCCCCAGCGGCAGTGCCTCGATAAACGCCTGGTGATGCGCGTCTTCCTTGCGGACAAACACGAACCGCCACGGCTGGTTGTTGCTGTTGGATGGCGACCAGCGGATCTTCTCGTAAATCCGCTTCAGCGCATCCGGATCGATCGGTTTATCCAGGTATGAACGCTTGCTTTCGCGCCGGTAGAATATGGAATCGTCGTGTTGCACTGTGACTCCCGGAGTTTCAACGTTTACTTTCTACTTCCAATTGAAACCCCTCCATCGCCAGCAGGGTTTCCTGTCGCTCGCGAACAGCAGCTTCTGTCATCGAAAAATCGGGT
>CAZXRO010000019.1:0-21810 GCA_964642435.1 uncultured Ignavibacteriales bacterium | reverse complement strand
CTGCCGGTCGACCAGCTTCTGGTTGAACGGCTGGAGAAATATCGTGTCATGGGGGAATTTGATGAGCAATAATGCCCAGAACCAGCGTCTGCCCGAGCGGCTTGTTGACAAACTGGTTTGCCCCCAGTGTAAGCAGAAGCTCGAGTACGATGCGGATGCGAACCGATTGATCTGCACCAATCACCAGATTGCTTTCAGGATCAATGATGGCATACCGGTTCTTTTGATGGATGAAACCGAGAAGCTATAGGACTTGAGTGCGCGTATGAAGTTGTCCAAATTTTGTGATGAAACACTGATATCTTTCGACTTGAAGTCCAAGACCAAGGATGATGTGATTGAGGAACTGGTTGACCTGGTCTCCTCCTCGAACATGGTTAAGGATCGCGATCAACTGCTGGCTGATATTCGTGAACGTGAGGAGCTTGTCACCACAGGTGTTGGCTACGGTGTGGCCTTTCCCCATGCCAAGACGAAGGCAGTCAAGGGGATCGTGATTGCTTATGGTCGAAGTGAGGAAGGTATCGATTTTGACGCAATGGATCACAAGCCGGTGAGCCTGTTCTTCCTGATCGCGGCGCCGGAGGACGCTATCGGCGCTCATTTGAATGTGATGGCCCGGCTGTCGTATCTGATGAAGTCCGAGGAAAACAGACAGAAGCTTATGGAGGCCGGCTCGCCTGGCGATGTGCTGGCGCTCATTGATAACGTAGAGTAGAGTTCACCTTCGGTCGCGGCACGGATGCCGTATGAGGTAGCAAGGGATTGCCCAGCCATTCCTCGAACAACTGGCGCAATGTTCATCTGGCCGTCATCGTCTGTTTATCGCTGATGTTGATTATCAGCGGTGTATCGGTTTCTCGGTACGTGTCCGAGGGGCTGTTGTCAACACTGTACTATCCCTTCTTCAGTATCAGAAACTATGTGACCGATCTGGCAGGCGTCTCGCAGGAGAATGCGCGACTTCGGCAACAATTGGTCGATGCACAGATGCGGGTTGCTTTGCTGGAGTCTGCCGCACGAGAGAATGAGCGGCTACGGCAGGCGCTGGGATTCGAGCCCCCACCGGGGTACTCGCTGGTGCCGGCGGAAGTGGTATCTATTGTTGGGGAGTATGCCTCGGTCGGTGCGGTGATCAATCGCGGGGCTGCCGATTCAGTGTTCGTCGATCAGCCGCTGATCAATCAGTCGGGGCTGGTGGGGCGGGTCGTGCAGGTGACGCCGAGCTTCGCCGAAATCCAGTATCTGACCGATCCGGCAAACCGGGTTGCAGCCCGGGTGTTACCGGGCCGTGAGATGGGAATCGTGAAATACATACCCGGTATTGGTCTCATCCTGGATAACTTCCCGGTCGATGGAAGTATAAGAGCTGGAGACCGTGTCGTTTCATCGGGCCTGGGAGGTGTATACCCGGCCGGTTTGTCGGTCGGCGAAGTAGTTTCTGTCATCAGGCCGGAGGAGGAACCGTTCTGTGAGGTCTCCCTGAAGGAAGCCGCGAATTTCAATACGATCGAGGAAGTGTTCCTGCTCAAGCCGGAGGGGCCATGATCCGAGTTGTACCATACATTCTCTACCTGTTGCTGATTGCCGCGTGGCAGGTAATCTTCAGAGATCTGACATCGATCTTTGGCGCCGCGATAAACATGTCAGCGATGGTGGTTTTGCTGGTTGCCCTGTATAAGTCCGAGGTGGCGGCGGCATGGTTCGGATTTGTTGTCGGGTTGGTGCTGGCGGTGGGTGCTCCCGCGAGTATGGGATGGCATGCGCTGTTTCTGGGACTGTTGGGGATAATCGGCTATCAGGTCCGTGAACGGCTCAACCTGGAGGCCTCGTACTCGAAGGAGCTGTTCGTTCTGGGCGGGGTGCTGGTGCACAACTTCTTTGTGGTTCTGACTGAGACCTCCACCGGTGTCTTGCATCTGCTGTGGAGCCAGGCTCTGACCGGCGCTGTGTACACTGCTGTTTTCGCGTGGCTCTTCTTCATGATGAAGGAGGGTCGCATAACACGCGAGCGAGTTCGCTCAGTCTTCTGATTCTTGAGTGACCATGGAACGTTTTAAACTATCACGTGACGGTCGAGTGGCTGTTGCACTGACGCTGATTTCCGGCATGATTCTCGTGCTGATGGCCGGCCTGTTCAGATTGCAGGTGCTGGAGCATTCGGTGCTTGAGGAACAGTCCGAGAGCAATCGCATTCGCGTCCAGCCGATTATCCCGCGCCGTGGGATTGTTTATGATCGCGACGGTAGAGTGATTATTGATAATCGTGCCTCGTACACGGTCAGCGTCATTCCCGCCGAAGAAGTGCAGGAAGTGACGCTCCCGGCTCTGTCAGGATTGCTCGATCTTGATACCGGCCAGGTCCGACAGCGGATTCGTAAGAACATGGTCAGTCGTTACCAGCCGGCCTCTGTGAAGCGCGATATCCCTTTTACGTCTTTAGCCATTCTGGAGGAACAGAACCGACGCTTCCCAGGTGTGTCGTATCAAATGGAGCGGGTCCGCCGCTATACGGACGGTCTCGGTGCAGAATCGTTTACGGGCTACGTTGGTGAGGTGTCTGAGGATGAGATGGCGGCCAACCCCGATGCCCGTTATCGGCTTGGATCGATGATTGGCAAGAAGGGCCTGGAGCGCTTGTTCGATCCGCTCTTGCGCGGACGTGAGGGAACGGCGTATATCGAGGTATCGGCTTCCGGCCAGATACTCGGTCCCTATGAGGGGCGCAAGTGGACGCCGGCTGTGCCCGGTTCAGACCTGACCCTCAGTATTGACATCGACCTGCAGAAGGCATGCGTGGCCGTACTGGACACATTCTTCAGTGGAGCGGTGGTGGCCATGGATCCCCGCAATGGCGAGATCCTTGCGATGACTTCCTATCCCGGCTATGATCCCAATATTTTTGCCTCGGTCGTGCCGGAGAGCTTGTGGGCGGAGATCTCTACTGACTCAACTCACCCCCTGCTTAATCGACCTCTGAATGGATTGTATCCACCCGGATCTACCGTGAAGTTTGTGGCTATCGGGGCCGCGATTGAGGAGGAGTTGATCACCCCCAGCACGACATTGAAGCCATGTTACGGGGGAATGCAGATGGGCAATCGTTACTTTCGCTGCTGGGAACACAACGGGCATGGGACGCTGCAACCGGCCGGGGCGCTGGAGCAATCATGCGATGTATACCTCTATCAGGTTGGATTGAAGCTGGGGATTGATCTGCTCAGCGATTACTATGACAAATGCGGGTTTGGCCATTTGACCGGAGTCGATTTGCCGAATGAGTCGCCGGGTCTGAATCCAAACAGCGAGTATTACGACGAGCGCTATGGTCGCAACAAGTGGACCCGTGCTCTGGTTCTCAATAACGCCATTGGCCAGGGAGAATTGCTCGTCACTCCACTGCAGCTGGCGCAGTTCTTTTGTGGGCTGGCCAACAACGGTACGGTCTACGAGCCGCACATTGTCAAGAGGATTTCGCATCCCAGTGGGGAGGAGATCACCAACGCCCCTCAGGTATCCTACAGATTGCCGTTCTCGGAACGTACCATGGAGGTGTTGCTCGATGGGCTCCGCCGGGTGGTTGAAGGAGAGCACGGAACCGCACGGCGTTTGCGCAACAAGATGTATTCTATCGGTGGCAAGACGGGGACGTCGCAGAATCCTCACGGTGAAAACCACTCCCTGTTTGTCGGGGTAGCACCACTTGAACGCCCCGAGATTGTGGTTGCTGCTATTGTGGAGAACGCCGGCGACGGCTCGAAGGTAGCTGCGCCGGTGGTCGGTCATGTGATACGTGTCTACATGGAGAAGAAGCAAGAGCGCAAGAAGCAAAGTCTTGTGTCGAATGATCCCTCCAGTACCGCGGGAGGCAACTAACGATGCTGAAGTACCATGAACTGGACTGGAAACTGATCGGCGCGGTGCTTCTGTTATCGTTGATCGGGATTCTGTTGATCATGTCTGCCCAGTATCACGCCGACAGTGATTATACACGGTTCTACTGGGAGCGGCAGCTCATGTGGCTGGGGGCGGCAATGCTCGTCTTCGCCATAGTGCTTCATGTCCCCTTGCGGTTTTTCGATTTTGTGACCTATCTGCTCTATGGCATCGCGATTGCGCTCTTAGTCGCCGTGTTGTTCGTGGGCGGGTCACGGGCAGGATCGGCGACACGCTTTTTTCACTTCGGCCCGATCAATCTGGCACCATCGGATATCGCTAAGCTGGCGGTCCTTTTCGCCCTCGCGAGATTCTTTGCGTATACCAAACTCCCGGTTGCATCGAAACGACGGCTCGCTGTTTCGGCGTTGCTGGTTGTGGTACCGATGGCACTAATTCTCAAGCAACCCGATATGGGCACGGCGATGGTCTTTCCCGTGATTCTGTTCGGGCTGTGGTTCTGGTCCGGGTTGTCTCCTATCTACATGCTGCTGATCGTCTCGCCGCTATTCTCGCTCATTGCTGCCTCGCACTGGCTGGCCTGGGCTGCGTATTTTCTCGTGCTCATCGTGGTGATCTTCCTGTTTCGCCCGGGTGCAGCATTCAGTTTTCTGGCGGTTGTGGCCAACCTTGCGTTCGGTATGATCACGCCGTTTATATGGAACCGTATGGCCGATTACCAAAAGGCCCGTATCTTGACATTTCTCGATCCCGGTATGGATCCGCGAGGGGCAGGGTATCAGATTATTCAGTCAAAGATCGCGATTGGTTCAGGCGGCATATGGGGAAAGGGCTTTCTTGAGGGTTCCCAGACTCGACTCGATTTTCTTCCTGAGCGGCACACGGACTTCATCTTCTCAGTGCTGGGAGAGGAATTCGGTCTGTGGGGTTCGTTGCTGGTTGTGGGTCTGTTTGGATTCATCTTCTACCGGGCGGTTCATATTGCCGCTCGGTGCAGGTCGAGTTTTGCCTCGAATGTCGTCATGGGAGCCACATTCATCCTGCTGTTTCAGTTTTTCGTCAATATTGGTATGACACTGGGCTTCATGCCCGTCACCGGCCTCGCATTGCCGTTCTTGAGTTACGGCGGCACATCACTGCTGCTGTCGTGGACGCTCGTTGCCCTGATAGTCTCCGCTGATTACCACTGGCAGGAATACTAACCGGCCGGTTCCAACTGACAAAACTAATCCGATTTGAACTGGCTTGTCGGATGGCGTGTTAGCTATCTTGAGAGCCATGTCAGCAAGCAAGCAACACGCACAGTCGGTCCAGGCGGAACGCGGGGCCCTTATCGTATTGATACTGGGTGCCGTTTGTATCAGCTTCGCACCTATCTTCGTCAAGCTGATTGACCCAGACCGTCTGGGACCAACCGCAATTGCTTTCTGGCGGACCCTGATTGGCTCGGTCACACTGTTTGTCCTGGCCACCGTAATGGGCCGGCCGATGCTTCTGCCAGGGCCTATCTTCCGCTTCACGGTCTTGGCTGGATGTATCTTCTTTGTTGATCTGTTCGTCTGGCACCGCTCGATTATCTACACCGGTGCCGGTATGGCCACCATTCTGGGCAACACCCAGGTGTTCGCTACCGCCGTACTCAGTTTTCTGCTGTTCAAAGAGAAGCTTAGCGGGCGTTTCTTTGTAGCGGCGACTACCGGTTTTGCGGGTGTTGTGTTATTGGTTGGGGTGGGCAGTGAACTCAAGTTTACTACGACCTACATCAAGGGGATCATCTATGGGCTGCTGACTGGCATTGCCTACGCCAATTACCTGGTAACCGTACGACTGGCCGGCTCTCGCCACGCAAGTCCGGAACCGATTACCTTCATGGCCTGGACATCGCTGTTCAGCGCCTTATGCTTGTTGCCGGCCTCGCTGATCACCGAGCCGGACCGCTTCTGGCCCGGCTGGCATGTCGATCTCGGATGGGTTGTGGCACTCGCGGTCGTGGCGCAGGCGGGAGGGTGGATCCTCATCTCGCGCACGTTGCCGAAACTGCCCGGCGCCACCGGGGGACTGGTCCTGCTGCTGCAACCGGTGTTGGCGATGATTTGGGGCATATACCTGCTGGGAGAAGAATTGTTGCCGCTGCAGTTGGTGGGAGCAGCGGTGACACTGGGGGCCATTTACCTCGGTACGCGACGTCGCTCGCGACTCTACAGGGTGCAGGACTGATACCACAAACCAAGAGGCGACCCCAGTAAAGAGGTCGCCTTAGAATTGTTCTGTATTGGAATGCTACTTCAGCACGGCCTTTAGCCCATCGACAATGAGATCAGCCTCGCTCTCGCCGATGATCAGCGGCGGAGAGACGCGGATCGTGTGGCCGTGGCTGTCGTTGGCCAGCAGCCCGTGATCCAGCATCTGGCGGCAGTAGTGCATAGCGTCGCCGTTGTTTACCTCGACGCCAATAAACAGCCCCTTACCGCGGATCTCCTTGACGTGCGGGGAATCGCCCAGTTCCTTTTTCAACCGGTCGAGCAAATAGGCACCAACCTTGGCCGAATTCTCAGGGAGCTTCTCCTCGACGAGAACGTCCAGCGCTGCGCATCCGGCCACGCACGCCAGTGGGTAGCCGCCGAACGTGGAACCATCGGTCCCCGGCGTAAAGACCATGTCCATCAACTCTTTGTTGGTTACGTAGCAGGAGAGCGGGACCATGCCTCCCGAGAGGGCTTTGCCAAGGATGACACCATCGGGAACGATGTCCTCGTGCTCCATATAAAACATCTTGCCGGAGCGACCGAGGCCGACCTGGATTTCATCGAAAATGAGCAGTATATCGTTCTTGTCACACACCTCGCGAAGGCTCTTGAGGAATCCCGGTTTAGGATGATACATGCCGCCCTCGCCTTGGGCCGGTTCCACGAGAACAGCGCAGGTGTTCTTGTTAATCGTCTTTTCGACTTGGTCAATGTTGCCAAACTCGCAGGAGACAAATCCCGGTGTCAACGGGCCGAAACCCTCTTTGTATTTCTTGCTGGTGGAGAATGAGACAACCGTAATCATGCGGCCATGGAAGTTGTTGTCAAAAACAATGATTTCCTGCTTGCCGTCCTCAATACCCTTGTGCTTCCATCCGAAATAGCGCGCGGCCTTGATTGCTGTCTCCACTGACTCCACGCCACCGTTTTTTGGCAGCACCTTGTTTCCGTTCTCACCAAAACGGGGGCCAAGCTGAGGCACCAGTGTGGCCAGCTTCTTGAGGAACATGGCAAGGGCGTCTGTATACATGACATTGGAGATGACCGAGCCGTAACCTCCCTGAAGTGCCTGAACGAGAGCCTGGACGATCTTGGGGTGATGATGCCCCTGGTTGGCGGCGGAGTAGGCGGCCAGGCAATCCAGATACTTCTTGCCGTCCTCAGTGTACAGCCACGCGCCCAGCGCCTTACGAACCACGACGTTTTGGCGACCGTAGTGGTGGGCGCCGAAGGTGCTCTCGTAGCTGTAGATGGTTTCGTCCGGGAGCTCTGTGTAGCCCAGACGCGAGCTGTTCATAATGTTTGCATTCGCCATAGCCGTACTCCTGTTCATTTCAGACCATTCAAAATCCGGCCCAAGATAATGCTTTAGATTAAAAACTCAAGGCCAGATTCACGGCAAAGATACGGATTTTTCCCGCCTTATCAGCGGGTCCGATTGGATGTCCAATGGCGCATCCGGGAAGCCTTACCAATGTGGCGGCTGACTGGAAAGGTTGCCCACTTGAGTAACACCGAAGCTCGGCGGTAGTTCGCGTTTGTAGACAGCCAAGGTGTACCATGCAATAACGCAATGATTGCGCGTGTCAAGGGGGACCGAAATGGGGGAGAATTGCCTTGATTTTTGGGGTCAACGTGCTATCATCTGACTTGTCAAGAAAGACCACGGAGGAATGATGCCGAAAGTTATAGAGAATCGACAGATTGGTCCCCTGAACTGGAAAATGCTCGTCGAGGTGCCTCGGTTGGTGGCCAAGGCCAGGGCCGGGCAGTTTGTTATCCTTAGAGTGGATGATCATGGGGAGCGAGTTCCCATGTCAATTGCCGGCCTTGACAAAGACAAGGGCCTGCTTACCATTATCTACCAGGTCGTTGGCAAGACCTCGGCCCAGATGACAACTGTCGAACCCGGCAAGGAACTCGCCGATGTTGTCGGGCCTTTGGGTATTCCCTCGCACACCGACAACTGGGGTACTGCCTGTGTGGTCGGTGGTGGTATAGGGATTGCACCCATCTACCCGATTGCCCAGGCATACAAAGAAGCCGGCAACAAGGTCATCACCATCATCGGAGCTCGTAACAAGGAGACCTTGTTCTATGAAGACGAGCATGGGGCTGTCGCCGATGAGTTGTATGTCTGCACCGATGACGGTTCTTATGGACATCATGGTTTTGTGTCGGATATCCTCAAGAAGCTGGTCCAGGAAGACAAGCGGCAGATCGATATGATCATGGCCATCGGCCCGGTGCCAATGATGAAAGTTGTAGCCAACTTGACCAAGGGTTTCGATCCACCGATTCCCACCTGGGTGTCGCTCAACCCACTCATGATCGACGGCACCGGTATGTGCGGCGGTTGCCGTGTGAGTGTCGGCAGCGAGACCAAGTTTGCCTGCGTGGATGGTCCTGATTTCGATGGTCACAAGGTGGACTTTGACCTGCTTACGGCGCGCCTGGGCGCGTATAAGGAGCAGGAACGGGATGCTATGAAGCGGTTTTTGGATAAGCCCGGCTGTAAGCTGGCCGACGCGGTCAAGAACTTCTCCTATCCCAAGTGACGAAAAGTCGAGGGCTTATCAGTTGACAACGATGCGTATGATTGAACGAGAGGAAAGATGCTGTGGCTGAGAAATTGAAACCCAAAGAGCGCATGAAGATTCCGCGGGTAGAGATGCCGGCGCAGAAGCCCGAGGATCGTGTCAAGAACTTCCAGGAGGTTCCCTTTGGCCTGACCGAGGAATTGGCTCTGCAGGAAGCGGCCCGTTGTCTGGACTGTCCCAAGGCGCCTTGCATCAAGGGGTGCCCGGTTGAAGTCGATATACCCGCTTTCATCAATCTGGTCTATGAGGGCAAGTATGCTGAGGCCGCGCGTAAGATCAAGGAAACCAACTCTCTGCCCGCCGTGTGCGGTCGCGTTTGTCCGCAGGAAGAACAGTGCGAGCAGGTATGTATTCTCGGCAAGAAGTTCAAGCCGGTTGCAATTGGTCATTTGGAGCGGTTCGTGGCCGACTACGAACGTGACCACGATCTGGTAGAGATCCCCAAGGTAGCACCCCCGACAGGACGCAAGGTCGCTATTGTCGGTTCCGGCCCCGCCGGGCTGACTGTCGCCGGTGATCTGATCAAGCTGGGGCACGATGTGACAATCTTCGAGGCGCTGCATAAACCGGGAGGCGTTCTGGTCTACGGTATCCCGGAGTTCCGTTTGCCGAAAGCCATTGTGCAGGCTGAATGCGATTTCATGGGTGATATGGGCGTGAAGTTCCAGAACTCCACGGTCGTTGGCAAGATGGACACAATCGACGAGTTGTTCGAGATGGGCTACGATGCCATTTTCATCGGCACCGGTGCCGGATTGCCGAATTTCATGGGTATCGAGGGTGAGAACCTGATCGGCATCTACTCTGCCAATGAGTACCTGACCCGTTCGAACCTGATGCGCGCTTATGATTTCCCGAACAACGACACGCCTATCATTCCGGGCAAGAATGTGGCCGTGCTCGGCGGTGGTAATACGGCAATGGATGCGGTACGTACGGCGCTGCGTCTCGGGGCGGACAATGGGTATATTGTCTATCGTCGCTCGGAGGCCGAAATGCCGGCCCGCGCGGAGGAGATCCACCACGCCATCGAGGAAGGAGTGCAGTTCCACATGCTGACCAACCCGATCAAGTTCCTCGGTGACGATCAGGGAAAGGTCAAAGCGATGGAATGTGTGAAGATGGAACTGGGCGAACCGGATGCCTCTGGTCGCCGTCGCCCGATCCCGATTGACGGGTCCAACTTCGTGATGGATGTGGACCTGGTGGTCGTGGCGATCGGTAACTCCTCTAACCCGTTGATTCCCCAGACGACTCCTGGCCTGGAGACGAATAAGTGGGGCAATATTACGGTCGATGAGGAGACGATGCAGACATCGCGCGAAGGTGTCTATGCCGGTGGTGATATTGTCACCGGTGGCGCGACTGTTATTCTGGCAGCGGGAGCCGGCAAGAAGGCGGCGCGCGCCATGCACACTTACCTGATGGAAAAAGTACAGAAGCAGCCGGTGTGATATCCTGCCCATATTGTGGATTTAGACAGGCGGGCGCTACTGGTGCCCGCCTTTTTCTTGGCGCTTCTTGAGTGCAGAAGGAAGGCCCTCGAAGATGTTGAATTCGTCAATCGTCAAAGACCTGGCCCGCTCCTGTGGTTTCGATTTGTGCGGCATCACATCGCCTGATGTCATACCGGAGGCTGTCGAACGTCTTGATCGCTGGCTGGCCGAGGGACACCACGCCACCATGGAATGGTTGGCAAGCAGTCGTGACAGGCGAATCGACCCGCGCCAGTTGTTTCCACAAGCCCAGTCAGTCATTATGCTCGGTGTCAACTACTACAACCCGAACTCGGAGCACGTCCCAGAGGGATTTGGCCGTGTTTCGCGTTATGCCCGGGGGAGAGACTACCACAAAGTGCTCGGTCGGATGATCAAGCATCTGGTCAACAAGCTGCAGCAAGCGCAGGGGACACGCACCGACCACGATTTCTACTGGTGGGTTGACTACGGTGCGTTTTTGGAGCGCGAGTACGCCCGGGCTTCCGGGCTGGGGTATATCGGGAAGAATACGATGCTTATCAATCGTGAATTTGCCTCTTGGTTCTTCCTGGCAGAGATTCTGACCTCGGTTGAGTTGCAACCAGACGACGTGAAGCTGATTGATCATGGCTCCTGCGGCGAGTGCACGTTGTGTATCGACGCCTGTCCCACCGAGGCGATCAGCGAGGAGTTTGGGATCGACAGTGCGCGGTGTATATCCTATTTGACCATTGAGCGACCAGATCACATTTCGAGCGATTTGGCGCGCGGGATGGACAGTATGATATTCGGCTGCGATATCTGCCAGGAAGTTTGCCCCCATTCGCAGCGGAGCCAGCTGACATCGCACAGTGAATTTCTGCCACAGGCAGGGGTCGGGGAGTTCGTGGATTGCCATGCGATTCAACGATTGACAACCCGTGAGCAGTTTCTCCGTCTGACCGCCGGGACACCGCTGACTCGTCCGCGACTGGAGAACCTCAAGCGCAATGCGCAGATTGTGTTGGCCAACCAGCGGCGGGAAGAGGATGGCTGACAATTATGGTTGCGCGCAAGATGGCCAGGGCGTAGTTTGCACTACGCCATGCACGTTGTCAATCAGGATACAAGGGCTGTAACTCGCAAGCACGCCTTATCCAGGGAGGGTAGATACACGTGGCAATGATAGCACCCTCGGTGCTTGGTGCTGACTTCGCCTGTCTGGGCGAGGAGATTGCATCGGCCGAGGCCGCCGGGGTTGACTGGCTCCATCTGGATATCATGGATGGACATTTTGTGCCGAATATCTCTTTCGGCCCCGGGGTGGTGAAAGCCATTGATAAGCTCACCGACACTTTTCTTGATGTACACCTGATGCTGTCTGAGCCTGAGAAGTACTTCGAGGCCTTCGCGAAGGCGGGCGCAGACTGCATTACTTTCCACATCGAAGTGCATCCGGATCCAGTTCCGTTTGTGAAGCAACTCCACGACATGGGTGTGCAGGCGGGCCTGTCGATCAATCCCGATCACGGACCGGATGAAATCGTCCCATACTTGGCTGAGGTCGACTTGTTGTTGGTGATGTCTGTCTTTCCGGGTTTCGGGGGACAGTCGTTCATTGAATCAACCCTCGATACAGTGCGTTCGGCCAGGGAGTACATTGATCAGAACAACCTCAGGACGCTTATTGCGGTCGATGGAGGTGTCGAAGCATCGAATGCCGCCCGAGTTGTTGAGGCGGGAGCAGATGTACTTGTCATGGGGACTGCGTTCTTCAGCGCCGTGGACCGTGCCGGTCTGGCGAAGATGGTACAGCAACTGACGAGGAGAGAGTAGATGCTCGCCGGGTATATCACAGCTACCACCGTCCAACTGGCTCGCGTCACGCTTCGCAGCGGTAAAGTGCACTTCACCGATCGACAGACCTTCCAGAACCACGATTTTGAACAGTTCGCCGACTTGATGCGGCGCTACCTGGAGCGTACCGAGTCAACTGTCTCGGTGGCGTGTTTCGGTGTGGCAGGAACCGTGATTAACAACGAGGTGCTTCAGGGGACATTCCCCTGGCCACTGAGCGTTCGTCGGATCCAGCAGGAGTTTTCGCTCAAGAGCGTGAAGCTACTCAATGACCTGGTGGCAACGGCCAAGGGGATGTTCGAGCTTTCGGAGGACAAGTTTTACACGATCAAGACCGGTCGCACCAGTCGCAGTGGCAATATCGGGCTTTTGGCGGCCGGTACGGGGCTGGGAGAGGCGCTCATTGTCTACGATGAGGATCGCTACGTAGTCACGCCCAGTGAGGGCGGTCACTCGTTGTTTGCACCTCAGGCGCCGCTTGAGACCGAGTTGATGGAGTACCTGACGGCTGAACAGCCACATATTGAGGTGGAGGATGTGGTCAGCACGCGGGGCCTGGAATCAATCTACCGTTTCCTGACTTTTCGACGGGGCGAGCCGCCCGCCATGTGGTTTGAACGTGCCGGCCATCCCTGGTCCGCCATCATTGAACAGGCACTCGCCGGCAGTGATGAGACGGCCGTTGCGACGTTGGATATGTTCATCGACTGCTTTGCATCGGAGGCTGCCAACCTCGCACTCAAAGGAATAACGCTGGGTGGGATTCACCTGGGTGGCCTGATTGCTCCGCAGATTGCTACTGCTCTGGACCAGGGGCGCTTCGTGAGCCGGTTTGTCCGCCCGGGCCGCATGCGCCCTATCCTTAGCGAGGTGCCGGTTACCGTGATTATGGATCCCGGGACGGCGCTGCTTGGTGCCGCCTGCGAGGCCCTGGGGCTTCGTCGATGAAAAGTGCTGCTTTGTACCTGCATGGCCGCTATCCCGCCCGCTATCACGAATTCTATCGCTCATTGGCAGACAAGCGTTCGGTGATAGCCGTCGATGGCGGATATCGGTTTGTTCATCGGGCTGGGCTCGTGCCCACCATCATAATTGGGGATTTCGATTCACTGAGACAACCGCCCCGTAAGTTGCCGGGATCGGTCAAGGTAATCACCCACCCGGTTCACAAGGACCAGACGGATACCGAGCTGGCGGTTCGGCTTTGCCTGGAATCCAGTGTCAGCGATCTGGTCATCGTGTGCCCATCGAGCACGGAGATGGACCATTTTCTGGGCGCGGTGGGGTTGCTCGAGGTCATCTCCCGGAGCCGTCGCGCATTGCGTGCCCGCCTGATCAACCATGCCTATCTGCTGGAATTGGTGCGTGACGGTAGCGTGCGTATCGTCGGTCATAAGGGTGAGACGCTCTCCGTGTTTCCGCTCACTCGCCAAATAGAGCTAACCACGAAGGGTACCAGGTACCGTGCCGTGGACGTGAAAGTCAACAGGGGAGAATCGCTTGCTCTTCGCAACTTGATTACTGCTGATAAGGCCCGGGTGACCGTAAAAGGGACGGCTTTGGTTTACCACACGCACAAGGCGGAAAATCTTCGTTGAGGGCAAAGCAGAGTCTTGACAACATCGTATGAATGTATATACTTGTTGCACTCAGGACGGCGGCAGAACTGCCGATAGTCGTTAGTACACTGGGAGATCGTCCAATGGTAGGACATGCGGCTCTGGACCGTAGAATCGGGGTTCGAATCCCTGTCTCCCAGCTTTTCTTTTGCCTCAAGCTGGGGTAGGGCCGGCTGTCTTTCTCCTTGTGAATCACCAACATAGTAAGAGTACGGTGGTCCTGTTTGGCAGGGAACATGTCTCGCCGCGAACTGTTTGTTCGATAGAGGCACGAGGCACTCAGGAAGCATAGAAAGGTGGACACTGTGACAATAGCAATTACCACTCCAACAGGAAATATCGGACGCAAGCTGGTCGCGCGATTGCTCGACGAGGGGGCCGAGGATCTTGTCCTTCTGGCCCGAAACCCCGACAAGCTCACGGAGGAACAGCGCCGCGGAGTCCGGGTGGTACCCTGCGATCTCTCGGATATGGCGCAGGTGGTGAAGGCTACCGAGGGTGTCGACTCCTTGTTCTGGGTGAATCCGCCGAACATGCGAGCTGAGGACTATGAAGCGTACTACGTTCGCCTGGCTCGCAATGCCGCCGAGGCGATCACAGCCAATGATATCAAGAATGTGGTGCTGATTTCCTCGGTAGGGGCGCATCTGGGACAGGGGCTTGGTCCGGTGAGTGCGCTCAGGCAGGTGGAGGAGATCTTCAGCCAGGCTGCCGACAACCTGACGATCCTGCGCCCGACCTTCTTCATGGAGAATTTCCTGCTCTCGGCGGCGACTATTGCCGAGCACAACCACGTCTTTTTGCCCGTCAAGGCAGAGACACGGCTGTCGATGGTGGCAACTGAGGACATTGCGCGCATGGCCGCGAAGGTGTTGACGAAGCCGGCTGAGGGCATTCGGATAGAACCACTTCATGGACCCAAAGACTACAGTTTTGGCGAAGCTGCCGAGATTATTGGCGGAGCGCTGGGCAAGGACGTCAAGTTGGTTACGATTACTACCGATCAAGCTATTGAGGCGCTCAAGACGATGGGTGCAACCCGGCACGTTGCGGAGTCCATGGTAGAGCTTTATCGTGCTATCGACAGCGGTCAGTTCAAGGACGACCATCCCCGCACAGAACAGACGACCACGCCGACAACCCTTGAAGATTTCTGTCAGCGGATCCTGGTGCCGGCAATGAGAGAAAAGCCATGATGAGCAGCATCGTGCGCGGTTACGCCAACAACGAGTGTGTGGTCGATCACCTGTTTGTCAGCACAACGGGAGCAACGCGGTGACCAACCGGGCCTGGTGACATCGACAAGGCCCTGCAACGCATAACAGTCGTGGATGAAGATAAGAACGAAAGGGTATCTATGGCCGACAAGAAGGATGCCGAGCATGCTCAGGTAGTAGAATACGAGAACAGAGAGTGGCTTGAGTCGCTCGACTATGTCTACAAGAGCCAGGGGCCCGAACGTGTGAAAGAGCTGCTTCGGCGTCTCCAGATCCGTGCTCAACAGCAGGGCATCACCACGTCTTTCACTGCCAATACTCCGTATATCAACACCATTCCCATAGAGCGGCAGCCAGTGTTTCCCGGTAGCCGTGAGATTGAGCGACGTATCAAGAGCATTGTGCGCTGGAATGCGATGGTGATGGTGGTCAAGGCCAACCAGGTTTCCGAGGGAATCGGTGGTCACATATCCACCTATGCTTCCGCGGCGACCCTCTATGAGGTCGGGTTCAATCACTTCTTCCGGGCGCGCAGCCAGAAACATCCCGGTGACCTTGTCTATTTCCAGGGCCACGCCTCACCTGGCATCTATGCCCGTGCCTTCTTGGAGGGCAGGCTCTCCGAACAGCAACTGGTCAATTTCCGTCGCGAGCTGCACCCCAAGGGTGGGCTGTCTTCGTATCCGCACCCGCGTCTGATGCCGGAGTTCTGGGAGTTCCCGACCGTGTCAATGGGCCTCTCGCCGATCATGGCCATCTATCAGGCACGGTTCAACCGCTACTTGCATGACCGCGGACTGAAGGATACCTCGGACCAGAAGATCTGGGCGTTTCTCGGCGACGGTGAGACCGATGAACCCGAGACACTGGGCGCTATCACCCTTGCAGCGCGTGAGAAGCTGGATAACCTGATTTTTGTCGTCAATTGCAATTTGCAGAGGCTCGATGGTCCAGTCCGGGGCAACGGCAAGATCATTCAGGAGCTCGAAGCAGCCTTCCGTGGCGCGGGCTGGAATGCCATCAAAGTTATCTGGGGATCCGACTGGGATCCGCTCCTGGCCGCCGACAAGGAATCGGTGCTTGTTCGGCGTATGGAAGAGGTTCCTGATGGACAGTACCAGAAATACACCGTGTCCGGCGGTGACTACATCAGAAAGGACTTCTTCGGCACCGATCCGCGCTTGCAGGAGTTGGTCAAATCGTACTCCGATGAACAACTGGCCAAGTTGCGGCGCGGCGGGCACGACCCTCACAAGGTGTACGCGGCCTACAAAGCCGCGGTCAGCCACAAGGGGGCACCAACCGTCGTTCTTGCCAAGACCATCAAGGGTTATGGTCTCGGGGAGGCCGGTGAAGGGCGCAATATTACGCACCAGCAAAAGAAGCTCAATGAAGAAGAACTCCGCGCATTCCGCAGCAGGTTTGGGATTCCCCTTTCGGACAAGGAGATAGAGAAGACGCCGTTCTACCGCCCGGCAAAGGACAGCGACGAGATGAAGTACCTCAAGGAGCGGCGCCAGGAGTTGGGCGGATATACGCCTAAGCGGACGGTCGCTGTCCCGCCCTTGTCTCTGCCCAGGGAAGACATTTTCGCCGAGTTCGACGAGGGTAGCGGTGACCGCCAGGTGGCGACGACGATGTCATTCGTCTACCTGTTGTCCAAACTACTGTCCGATGAGGACCTCGGCAAGCTGATCGTCCCCATCGTTCCTGATGAAGCACGTACCTTCGGTATGGAATCGCTCTTCCGCAAGGTGGGTATCTACTCGCACGTGGGCCAGCTCTATGAGCCGGTCGACAAAAAGAGCCTGCTGTACTACCGTGAAGCAAAGGACGGCCAGATCCTCGAGGAGGGGATCACGGAAGCGGGATCGATGTCCTCGTTTATTGCGGCAGGGAGCGCTTATGCCACCCACGCCCGCAACATCATCCCGTTCTTCATCTTCTATTCGATGTTCGGGTTCCAGCGCATTGGTGATCTGATCTGGGCTGCCGGAGATATGCAGGTGCGCGGCTTCCTGGTCGGCGGTACAGCTGGACGGACCACTCTCGCCGGCGAAGGGTTGCAGCACCAGGATGGACACAGTCATCAGTTCGCCTATGCGCTACCAACGCTGCGTTCCTATGACCCCGCTTTTGCCTACGAAATCGCCGCTATCGTCAAAGATGGTATCAGGCGGATGTATGTGGACCAGGAGAATATCCTCTACTACATCACGGTGGAGAACGAGTTCTACTCGCAACCGCCTAAGCCCAAAGGCAAGGATGTGGAGCAGGGCATTATCAATGGGCTGTACAAGTTCTCCTCTTCGGGCGCCAGGAAGTCCGACAAGAACAAGGTGAACCTATTGGGCAGTGGTGCTATTCTCAACGAGGCCATCAAGGCGCAGAAGATCCTGCAGGAGGATTACGATATTCCCGCCGATGTCTTCAGTGCGCCCAGCTACAAGATGCTCTATCACGATGCAATCGATGTTGACCGGTACAACCGCATGAACCCCGACAAGAAGCAGCGTGTGCCCTGGGTATCGAAGGTGCTCGATGGCGAGGGTGATATTTTCGTGGCCGCCAGCGATTACCTGAAGAACCTGCCCAGCTCGGTCTGCCAGTGGATGCCGAGCCGAGTTGTCTGTTTGGGGACCGATGGCTATGGTCGCTCTGATTCGCGCGAAGCACTTCGTGACTTCTTTGAGGTGGATGCGCGGCACATTGCATGGGCAGCACTGGTGGAGCTGCACAAGAAGGACCGCTTGAAACTCCAGACATTGAAGAAGGCGGCCAAGAGCCTGGAGATTAACCCCGACAAAGCTAACCCACTTCACGAATAGGGTGGATGAGAACGTATGGCGAAGAAAGATATCACAGTCCCGGAAATCGGTGAAAAGATAACCTCGGGAACAGTTGTCGGTGTCATGGTCAAGAAAGGCGACAAGGTACGCGCCGAGGATCCCATTATCGAGTTCGAGACCGACAAGGCGGTGGTTGAGATTCCCGCGCCTGAAGATGGTACGATTTCCGAGGTGCTGGTTGAGGAAGGTCAGGACGTCGATGTCGGCGCTGTCATCGCCCGTCTGGAAACTGAGGGGGGAGCAGATGCTGACGATGAGGCTGAAGAGCCGTCCAAGAAGGAGACTGAAGCGAAGGACGACAAGGCGGGCGAGGAGCAGCAAGAAGCAGGGGAAGAGGACGAGGCCGAGCAGGATGAGTCGTCCGAGGAGGACGTAAAGAAGGCCGAGAAGGACCAGCCGGAGGAAGCCGAAGAGACGGAAGAGACGGAAGATGCCAAAGACAAGAAACCCTCTGAGCGTATGCCGAAGAAGGGGGCGGTCCCTGGTACCCAGGAAGGTATCAGCGCCAGAAAGTCTCTGGCTCCCGCTTCACCTACAGTGCGTCGTCTGGCGCGCGAGCTCGGAGCGGACATCAATGATATTGAGGGTACCGGCCCGGAGGGCCGAATCACTCCTGATGATGTGAAGGCTCATGTCAAGCAGGTCGTCTCAGGTAAGAAGCGTAGCGCTCCCATGGATGCTACCCGTGATCTGCCCGATTTTTCAAAATGGGGCCAGACAGAGCGCGAGGACATGACCAATGTCAGGCGTATTACGGCTGAGGGCATGGCCCGGGCCTGGTCGACCGTGGCCCATGTTACGCAGTTCGACAAGGCCGATATCACATTTATTGAGGCATTCCGCAAGAAGTATAATCCGCTTGTGGAGAAGGAAGGTGGTAAGCTGACTGTTACCGCCGTACTACTCAAAGTGATCGCATCAGCACTGCAGAAGTACCCCCGGTTCAATGCCACAGTCGATATGGAAAATGAGCAGATCATCTACAAGAAGTACTGCCATATCGGTATGGCTGTTGACACGGATCGCGGTCTGCTGGTGCCGGTGATCCGCGATGTCGACAAGAAGGGGATCAAGCAACTGGCCATTGAGCTGGTGGATATCTCAGAGAAGGCGCGCTCAAAGAAGATTGCCCCCGAAGATATGGAAGGTGGCACGTTCACCATATCCAACCAGGGTGGTATTGGCGGAACCGATTTCACCCCCATCGTCTACTGGCCGCAGGTGGCCATTCTGGGCGTTAGCAGGGCCAGTGTTGAACCACGATATATCGATGGTGAGTTCCAGCCACGGACAATTCTGCCACTTTCGCTTTCCTATGACCATCGCGCGAATGATGGCGCCGATGCTGCCCGGTTCCTCAGGTGGGTTGTGGAGGCCTTGGAGAGCCCCTTCCTGCTGCAGTTTGACTGAGATCGGCCCATTCACGGAGTTTGACCAGAAACAGTGGAGTAAGGATCGGGACATATGGCAGAATCTAAGAGCAAGACGCAGGTAGCAGTGATCGGTGGCGGTCCCGGCGGGTACGCCGCTGCCTTCATGGCGGCTGATTTGGGGTTGGACGTGACTCTCATCAATCCTGAAAAGAACCCCGGTGGTGTATGTCTCTATCGCGGTTGCATTCCATCCAAGGCACTGCTGCATGTGGCAAAGCTGCTGGGCGAAGCACAGGAAGCAAAGGAATGGGGCATCACTTTCGGTTCTCCCAAGATTGATATCAAGAAGCTCCGCTCATGGAAGAATGATGTTGTGGATCAGCTCACCTCAGGCCTGGGGCAGCTCTCCAAGCAGCGAAAGATCAACTATCTTGAAGCGACCGCCTCGTTCAAGGACAACAAGACTCTTGAAGTGGATCATGTCGGGGGGGGCAAAGAGTCCTTGACGTTCGAATATGCCATCGTGGCCACCGGCTCTCGGCCGAGTAGTGTCCCCGCGCTGGACATCGGGTCGGAACGCGTTCTTGATTCCACGACGGCGCTTGAGCTTAAGGACATCCCCAAGACCCTGCTGGTCATTGGCGGCGGTTATATCGGCCTGGAGATGGCAACGGTCTATGCCCGACTTGGCTCCAGGGTCACGATTGTCGAGATGACTCCCACGCTGCTTCCAGGGGTTGATTCCGATCTCGTTTCAGTGCTCGCCAAACAGATGGAAAGCGGTGTTGAGCAGATTCTTCTCAAGACCATTGTCAAAGAGATGAAAGAGCAGAAGAACGGCGTCAAGGTGCTCATGGAGGGCCAGGACGGTGAGTCGTCAAGCCGCGTCTTCGAGCGCGTTTTGGTGGCGGTTGGTCGCCGACCCAATTCCAACGATATTGGCCTGGGGAATACAAAGGTCGGGACCGATGATCGTGGATTTGTGAGAGTCGATGAGCAGCGCCGGACAGCCGAATCAAACATCTTCGCCATCGGCGATGTCGCCGGTGAGCCGATGCTGGCTCACAAGGCCTCGCACGAGGGACGGGTTGTTGCCGAAGTGATAGCCGGCAAGAAGGTCGCATATGAACCCCAGGCCATTCCGGCGGTCGTCTTTACGGATCCCGAGGTTGCCTGGTGCGGGCTCACCTCCAACGAAGCGAAGAACAAGGACATCAAAGTTGAAACGGCCCGTTTCCCCTGGATGGCTTCTGGTCGTGCCAAGACGCTGGGACGCAGCGATGGTGTGACCAAGCTGCTGGTTGATCCCGGCACCAAGCGCATTCTGGGGATGGGGGTGGTCGGTCCCGGAGCCGGCGAGTTGATCGCGGAGGGCGTTTTGGCAGTGGAGATGGGTGCGGTAGCCTCTGATCTGGGCCTGTCAATCCATCCCCATCCGACCCTGTCGGAAACGGTCATGGAAGCGGCCGATCTCATCTATGGCACCGCCACGCACTATCACCGGCCCAAGCGGAAATAGACACATACCGCCCGGTTGTTTTACCCCTTGTTCTGGATTTTCCCCCAGGTATCGCGCAGACCGACCGAGCGGTTGAACACCAACCGTTCGGCTGTGGAGTCCTTTTCATCCAGGCAGAAGTATCCGTGACGGAGGAACTGGAGCAAGTCATCATGGGTGGCGCTCGCGAGACTCGGCTCCACTTTGCATCCTTCGAGAACTGTCAAGGATCCCTGGTTGATATTAGCTGTGAAGTCTTCACCCTCGGGGGCGTCACTCGGATCCGCCTTTGTGAACAAGTGGTCGTACAGTCTCACCTGTGCCTCGACAGCATGCAGCGCGGATACCCAATGCAGCGTTCCCTTGACTCGTCGCTTGTCCGGCGTGGATCCGCCGCGGCTTTCGGGGTCATAGGTACAGATAAGTTCGACGATCTTTCCTGAGTCGTCTTTGACAACGTCGCGGCACGTAACGAAATAGGCGTGTTTCAGTCGAACCTCGCGTCCGGGGGCCAGCCGGAAGAACTTGTTGGGTGGATCTTCCATGAAGTCATCCCGTTCGATATATACTTCACGACTGAACGGGACCATCCGGGTACCATCGGCCTCATTCTCCGGATTATTGACGGCCTCGAATTCCTCAACCTGACCTTCGGGATAGTTCTCGATCGTCACTTTCAGTGGATTGAGTACAGCCATGACGCGCCGGGCGCGAAGGTTCAGATCCTCGCGGAGACAGTGCTCCAGAAAGGCGATGTCGACCACACTATCGCGTCGCTTGGCTACCCCAATGCGGTCGGCGAAGTCCCTGAGTGACTTGGGCGTGTAGCCGCGCCGTCGCAAACCCGAGATGGTGGGCATGCGCGGGTCATCCCAGCCTGACACGAGCCCTTCCTTGACCAGTTTGAGCAGTTTGCGCTTGCTCATTATTGTGTGTGACAACTCCAGCCGGGCAAACTCGATCTGCTGTGGGTGATGGACCCCCAACTGCTCCAGAAACCAGTTATACAGTGGCCGATGATCCTCGAATTCGAGCGTACAGACAGAATGCGTAATCCCCTCGATCGAATCACTCTGCCCATGAGCCCAGTCGTAGGTCGGGTAGATGCACCACTTGTCGCCGGTCCGATGATGCTCTGCGTGCAGGATGCGGTACATGACCGGGTCGCGCATGTTGATATTCGGCGATGCCATGTCA
>CAZXRO010000018.1:0-22093 GCA_964642435.1 uncultured Ignavibacteriales bacterium | reverse complement strand
TGGCCTGGCGATCGAGTTCAACACCACCACCGAGCTTGGTGAGCAGTTTGGCACCTGGACCCAAGGCTCTGATCTGTTCGGCCTGCTGACTCTCGTCGACAGTCGTGGGATTGTCCTCGAGGCACACGCCACCGGCTCGGGTGGCTCGGCCGCCGGTATGGTCGGCACTCGCCTGGCCGATTTCGATAAACTCCGCCAGGGGCAAGGCGCCTCGGTAACGCACCTTGAATCCGACGTGCTCAGCCGACTCGGTGCCGAGAACAACCAGACGTGGGTGTTCACCTACCCATCACATAATTCGAGCGGGCAAGTCAATGGTGCCTTTGTCGCCTATTCCAACTGGCAACGTGTCACCGCTGTCCTTGAAGACGCGGCGGCTGCTGCCAGGAATCAGGGGTACGATGCCGTGACCGTTGTCTTCGGTTCCGACAACTCAGAGACCCGGACAATTGTTGCCGATGTCAATGCGAAACTACAGCAGGTCGACCTCTCTGCACTCGCGTTGCGCTCCGGTACCGGTGTGTCGCTGGTGGAGATGACCGATGGTGCCTGCTTTGTCGGCGCCAATTCAGTCAGCGTCCCCTCGCTTGATGACACCAGGCGTCAACAGGATACCTTTGGCATGTTCCTGGTTGTCCCCGAGGATGCCGTCATGTCAGGTCTGAACGAACAACTGGTATGGATTCTGGTGATTGGCCTGGTCGGCACTCTCATCGTCATGGCGATCAGTTACTGGGTTGCCCGACGAATCTCCAACAGGGTGAACCGCGTCGGTGAACTGGCCGAGGCGATGGCTGTCGGCGATATCGACCATGCTGTCGACGTCTCAGGCAACGATGAGGTGGGCAAGCTCGCCGACAGCTTCACCAGGCTCGGCGACTACATGAGAGAGCTGGCCGTCAACGCCAAGCGTATCGCCGAGCGTGACCTGACCGTCACCATTGAGCCCAAATCAGAGCAGGACGTGCTGGGTCAGTCATTTACCACTATGGCTGCCAACCTTCGCACTATCGTAAACCAGTTGGCCGACAGTGCCGAAAAGCTGGTCGACGCTGCCTCATTGATCAGCACCTCCTCGGACGACATCTCCAAGGGCGTACAGAATCAGTCGACCCAGGTCGCCCAGGTCTCATCAGCCATTGAGCAGATGACCGTCACCATCCACGAGTCAGCGCGCAACGCCAATGACGCCAGCGATGCCTCTCGTACCGCCTCAGAAACGGCAACATCGGGCGGCGTCATCGTCACCGAGACAATCTCCGGCATGCAGCGCATCGCCGATGTTGTTCGCGAATCGTCCAAGTCGATTGCCGACCTGGCGAAGTCCGCCGATCAGATTGGTGAGATCAGCAGCGTTATCGATGATATCGCTGACCAGACTAATCTGTTGGCCCTCAATGCTGCCATCGAGGCGGCTCGGGCCGGTGAACAGGGGCGTGGCTTTGCCGTGGTCGCCGATGAAGTCCGCAAGCTGGCTGAACGGACCGGCAAGGCAACCGGTGAAATCAGCGCCATGATCAAGGATATTCAGCAACAGACCGAGGACGCCGTCCACTCCATGGAAGCCGGCGTTCAGGAGGTGGACAAGGGTCGGGAACTGGTCGACCGGGCAGGCAACAGCCTCTCCGAAATCGAGCAGAAGTCCCAGCACCTGCTGGAGATGATTCAGCAGATTGCAACTGCTTCCGAAGAGCAGTCTGCTGCCGCCAATGAAGTTTCCAGTAACATAGAGCAGATCTCGAAAGTAACGGAGTCAACAGCCACTGGCGCTCGCCAGTCAGCCGAGGCTGCGGCCGAGCTTAACCAGCAGGCCGAGGAACTCAATGCCATAGTTGCTGACTTCAAGAGATAACCGCGGCGGCGCCATGCCGCAGCCGTGTCGCGATCTGCGATCACATCGCCTCCACAAGGCCCCCTGACCGACAGCGGGCAGCAGTGCTGATAACACTCAGCTACTGCTGCCCGTTTTGTCATTGATAACTCTGCCTGGTATCAGTCATTCCTGTTATGTAGCGCAGATCAACTCAACATCGTGCTTGATCGTCCCCAGCGCCATACTCACCGTCAGACCTCCACCAAAGGCGGACCACAAGAAACGTCGACCCTTTTTGATCTCGTCCTTGTTGAGCGCCACCGCCAGCGGAATCGTGGCCGAGGTCGTATTCCCGAACATGCCGCCGGCGTCAAGCACCTGCCCCTGAAATCCCTTTTTCTTCCACTGGTCAATGATCCCCTGGTTCAGCACCAGGTTCGCTTCATGGAGACTTACCAGATCGACACTGTCCATGCTCCAACCCGCCTTGGCCAGGGCAGCATCGGCTCCCGGGCCACCGACCAGCGGGACGATCAGCTCCTTCACCATAGCCCCGTCCATGGTCAGCTTGTTCTGGTAGGAAGTGATATCCGTGACCGTTGTCACCGGGGTCTTGGAACCGCCCTTTGGAGTGACAATGATGTTGCCATCGCGACCGCTGGCCCATGACCAGAACTGGTTGGGGTCAAACCAGTCCTCCTCCGGCGGAACCGCCGTCACCCAGGTGGCGGTCGCCCCATCGCCCAAGACAGTCGCAAAAGCCCGGTCGCGCCAGTTAATCGTGTCGCTCATCTTGTCAGCACCGATCACCAGCAGGTTTCTGGCCATTCCAGAGGAGATCAGCAGGTAGGCCTGACGCAGGCAGGCCACCCACGTACTGCAGGCGAGCGAAGAGTCAATACAGAAGAACTCCTTAGGCCTATCGCCATCGAAAGGCTGGATTCCCAGGCGATCCTGCAACAGCGCCGAATCGGGCGGGCTGTTGAGGTACGAGGGGGTAACGGTGCCAAAGACGATGCCATCGAGGTCGTTCGCGTTCAGGGAACTGGAATTGGCCAGCATCAATGCTGCCCGGGCGGCCAGGTCGATTGTGCCTTCGCTGTCAGGTGCGAATCTTCGCTCCTTGAAACCGATAAACCGCTGAATCCAGCGGTCACTGGTGGCGTAAAGTTTACGTTCGCGGCTGTCAAGCGGCTGGCCACCGTTCTGGCGACGCTCCGCATTGACCCGCATGCGCTCAAGCCGCAGCCGTGCGGCGATTCGCTTGTTGGATATTCGGGATGATGGGGCATAGGCGGCAATGGCTGCCACGCGCATTCCAAAGGGGGGACGGACACTCATAGATTTGTACTGATTTCCTCTAAAGCAGCTTCGTTCAGCGGTTAACGGGATTATTGTATAGGGTATCCCGTACGATAAGGCCGATTGCCAAAAACTCTCACATTGTCATAACAGCAATCAATATATGAATATTTCTACACTTGCGCACCTGTCAAGGTCATTATTTCTACTTGGTCTGCCCTGATGAATCGCACGTCACATTATCCTCTTTGCGATGATCATCAATGTGATACGCAGTGCTCACAGCTAACATGAGAAGATTCTCGTCTGACGAAAAGGCTCAATGGGCCTTGACGCCGGATCCGTTGGTTTGCACACGCGCAGCGTATGCATTATTGTACGGCAACGGAGCAGACGATCTACTGTAACGACACAAACTGGAGGTAAGGTATCAGCACCACCGAACATGATCCAAAGAAGACGCCCTGGGAAGTGCGCGAGGCTGATTTTCCAGACGGCTCTCCGGCCGTTGATCAGTTGTTGTTTCTGCTGGGCTATGCCATCCTGGCGCCATCGAGTCACAATACTCAACCATGGAAGTTCAGGGTGAGCGATGGTGCCATCGACATCTTCGCTGACCGGGCACGCTGGCTGAAAGTTGCTGATTCGACCCGGCGGGAGCTTCATATCAGTGTCGGCTGTGCCCTGGAGAACCTGCTGATTGCCGCTGAGCACTTCGGGTTTGAGCACAAGCTCGATTTCTTTCCGCGGGCCGATGATCATCAGTTGTGCGCTACGCTATCCTTCATCTCGGGTCGCAAGCCGTCCGGGTATCGTCCGCCTGAGCTGTTTGGCGCCATAACGAGACGCCGTACTTTCCATGGGAAGTTTGAGAATCGGGTCATACAGCCGCAGACGCTGAGTGCGATGGAGAACCTGTGCGTGGAGTCCGGTCTGCGAGTGTTGTTCACCGACGATCTCGACATCAAGCGCACGGTCGACGAGCTTGTAGTTCGGGGCGATGCTCTTCAGTTCGCCGATCCCGAGTACCGCAAGGAGCTGGGCTACTGGCTGGGGCAGGGGGTGTTCGGGCACTCCTGGCTGATGGCGAAAATCGCGCAACTGGCTGTAACCCATGTCAATATGGGCAAGAAGATCGCCAGTAAGGACTCCGATCTTCTCATGAGTGCGCCCATTCTGGCGGCGATAACCGCGACACAGGACGACCGAATCTCGCAAATCAAGGCGGGGATGGTTTTCGAGCGGATAGCCCTGCTGGCAACTACGGAGGGGATCGCAGTTCATCCCATGAGCCAGATACTGGAGCTGCCGGAGCTCCGTGCTGAGGTAGCCTCGTTGACTCCCACACCGGAGGCGTTCGTCCAGCACACGTTCCGGATGGGCCATGCTGAGCCGGGGGAAGAGAAGTCTCCCCGGCGGCCATTGAGGGAGGTGCTGATATAGTCTGCCGGGGGCTGCCCGCCGGGCCCGAAGCGGACAGCCTTCACGGCAGAGGTACAGATCGCGCGATCTTCGGAGCGGGCGGTCGCGACCGTAGTGTTCCCAGTCATGGTTTGCCGGGAGAGGCTGCTGCTATTGTGGCTTGCGTGCTTACCGTCCGCGCGCGCACTTGGACCGGTCAGGACGAATCCGGCCGCAAGCCGAACAACCTTCTGGCACTCGGTACCAGCGATGGCCCTGCTCTTTACTATCGGGACACAATAGCGATTTGGTGTGATGTTGTAGCGAAAGTGGAGGGGATGGGGATCTGGCGGGCGTTACCTGTCATATCGGTGGCTTGAGTTGACGCTAAGGTGATGAGTTACATCAGTGAAAGCTATCGGAAACATGCGCCACCGGGAAAAAGAAGCCCCATAAGCTATGGACTCACAGGGACTTAATTTTGGTGGCGGGGAGGGGATTTGAACCCCTGACCTTCGGGTTATGAGCCCGACGAGCTACCAGACTGCTCCACCCCGCGATGCGTGATCTTCATGGAACGAAGATAATGGCGCTTTGTCAAGAGCCAATGACGCCGCAATGTCGATTTCCGGCTCGCTGTTGATAACCTGCGATTTTGTGCCCTGCAGACAAACCCTGTTCGGTAAGGTTTTCCGGTGGTCGAAAGCAAACGTGCGATCCGATTGTCTCGTTAACTCGGTCGAAGGTGCCCAGGTTCGCATCGAATCCTTGGCGAATCAAGACTTGACAGAACCCAAATGCGGCCGCTCCTGCGTCTGGTTGCGTAGATGCGGTCACATCGTCCGCCCGTCAAGGGTTTGTTTCGGGTAGTGTGATACGCAAAAAAGGCGGCACCGAGGTGCCGCCTTTTTTTGCGAGTATCGCTGGAGATATCACTTTGGAACCGCGCCGGTATCAGGCGAACTTGCTACCTCCCCGTGACTGCTGCTTTGGTTTCGCATTGATGCCACCAGGACCGGCGGTGTCACCAGTGTTGTCAGGATTACCATGATAACGACGGCTGAGTATGTCCCGGTAGTGATCACCGGGTCGTCACCGATCACGAGCCGGGCGCCGATGCCGGCGAAGATAAGGCCAACCTCTCCGCGGGGGATCATGCCCAGACCGATGGCGATACGGTTGGTCTTCTTGTCGAAGATCGCCAGCGAGCAGGCCTGTTTGCCGATGATGGCGGCGAGGGTCAAGACTGCTGCGAATCCGAGGATCTCGACATTGGCGAACGTGGTCAGGTCGACGAGCATACCCATGCGGACAAAGAAGATAGGTACGAGGAAGATTGCAATCGGATGGATGAGTTCCTCCAATTGATGGATGCCGCCGCCCTTGAAGTCCCGGAAGTGAACCTCCTCAAGAATGAGGCCTCCGGCAAAGGCACCGACAATCGGGGCCAGGCCTATCTCACCCGCCACCAGGGCAAGCGCGAAGCAGACCAGTAACGAGAACGACAACAGCACTCCCTGGCCTCTGAGCCGGCCACCCAGTTTGAAGAAGTGGGGCAGCAGGAATTGACCGATAACCACTGCGCCGACGATGAAGAGCACGGCCTTGGCAATGATCCAGAGGATCATCCCTGAACTGAGGCCATTGTCGGATCCTGTGTTGACGGCCGAAATGACGCCGGTGACGACGGCAAGAATGACAAGGCCAAGGATGTCATCGATAACGGCGGCGCCCAGGATGATTTTTGCCTCGCGGGTCGTGATTTTCCCGATGTCTTTGAGAACTCGGGCTGTTATGCCCACTGAGGTTGCGGTCAGGGTGGCGCCGATAAACAGGTGAACATAGATGGAAGCATCGGGCAGGAACCAGATAGCAACGCCCCACCCAAGGAAGAATGGGGCAATGACGCCAAAGATGGCGACCAGGAATGACGCCAGCCCGACTTTCATCATCTCGCTGACGGTTGACTCCAGTCCCACCTGAAACAGCAGGATTATCACACCCAGTTCAGCCAATACCTGCAGGGTGATATCGTGCTTAATCGGGTCGAGCGCATCGATACCGATCAGTGCCAGATTGCCCAGAACGATACCTATCACCAGTTCGCCAAGAACCGCCGGCGCCTTGAAGCGCTCGAACAGGTCTCCGCCCAGTTTGGCCGCCAATAGTATAGTGACGAGCTCGATGAGTATTGCTATCACAGGTCCGCCGTGGCCGACAGAGCCACTATCGCCGCTCTCACCGCCCGTGGAGGCCACAGCAACGCTGTAGGCGCCATACAGGCCGATTGCGACGAGAAACCAGAACAGGCGTTTCTTGGTTAACAGTCGCACGAGTTCTCCTCCGCCATTAAGTCGTTGAAATATCGGCGCAAATAAAAGCCTTCCGGGTACATGTTCAAGCTAATTGTTGTGAAATCTGCCTGTTATCCGCCATGGAGATTGTCTGAGAGGGCTTCAGGATTCGGTAAATCCTGACGAAATAATGAAAAACAAGGAAGAACCCCGTCGCCAGGGGACAACGAGGAAGAGTAGTAAACATGTTCATCTTTATTGGCGCCATTGTTGTTGTCGGCTGCGTTCTGGGCGGCTACATGTGGCACGGTGGCAAGGTGATGGCCCTGAATCAGCCGTCGGAACTACTGATTATCGGCGGGGCGGCGATTGGTGGAATGCTCATATCCACGCCCATGACTGTCATCAAGGGGATCATCTCTCAGCTTCTCGGTTCGCTGAAAGGAAGCAAATACGGCAAGAAGGACTATCTGGATCTGCTGGTGATGATGTTCGAGGTATTCAATGTCGCCCGCCGCGACGGTCTGGTAGGGCTGGAGAACCATATCGAACATCCGAAAGAATCGGACATATTCAAGCGTTACCCGAAGTTCTTGAAGAACCATCACGCCCAGAGTTTCTTTGTCGACACGATGCGTGTTATCATTTCCGGGTCGGTGCAGCCGCATGATCTGGAAGAGCTGATGGATGGTGACATTGAGGCGATGCACGAGGAGGAGGAGCGGCCGGCCGCTGCGTTGGCCTCGGTTGCGGATGCCTTGCCCGGCCTTGGAATTGTGGCGGCTGTGCTGGGTGTGGTGATTACCATGGCGCATATTGACGGCCCGCCGGCGGAGATCGGCCACAAGGTGGCCGCGGCCCTGGTCGGGACCTTTTTGGGTATTATCGGATCCTACGGGTTTGTTGGACCGCTGTCCAATGCGCTCAAGCACGGCCTGAATGAGGGGCATCAGTACCTGCAGTGCATGAAGCACGCGCTGCTATCATTCAACAAGGGCGTGGCCGGTGTCATCGCTGTGGAGTTCGCCCGCCGCAGCCTGTACAATGAAGTCCGTCCGGGATTTCTGGAGCTCGAAGCTGCCTGTAACGAGGCGAAGAAAAAGAAGTAACACACGATGGCTGATGAAATTCAACCTATCATAATAAAGAAGAAAAAGGGTGGTCATGGCGGTCACCACGGCGGTGCCTGGAAAGTGGCCTTCGCCGATTTCATGACAGCCATGATGGCGTTCTTCCTGGTAATGTGGCTGGTGAACCAATCGCCCGAGGTGCGTCAGGCGATCGGTGGCTATTTCCGCGACCCCGGCAACTATCAGTTCGAGGGGGGCTCGGGAGTACTCAAGGGGTCTTCATCGGTGTTGCCGAACGAGAAATCCAAACCCGCTGTTCCGGACAAGCAGTTCCCGAGCAAGGGCTATGGACCGTCGGAGGAGGAGAAGAAAGAGCTGTCATTGACCGCCCGGACCATTCTCCACGAGCTCGAAAAGCAAGAAGCTTTCGCCAGGCTGAAAAAGAACATCAAGATACAGATGACTTCGGAGGGGCTTCGCATTGTCCTGAACGAATCAGAGCATTCGCCGGCCTTCTTCGAGCCCGGGTCAGCCAAGTTGCTGCAGAAGAGCGCGGTGATTTTGATGACGATTGCGCGGGAGATAGGCAGGCTTGACAACAGGCTGGTTATCGAGGGGCACACGTCCTCATCACATACCGGGAGCGGGGAGTATTCCAATTGGGAGTTATCGGCCGACCGAGCCAACGCCGCGCGGCAGCTCATGGAAGTATCCGGTCTCAGGTCGAACCAGATCCGTGAGGTTCGGGGGTTTGCGGACAAATTCCCGATGATCGAGCATGATCCCACCGACCCACGGAACCGTCGCGTGACCCTCGTCTTGTTGTATCAAGCCAGGGAGAAGCAGTACGATGAGATCGAGGTGGGAACGGACCTGATTGCCCAGGAGTTCGGAGAATAGCGGTTGATATCAGGGATTACAGCCCTGAGTTGTGCGGACTACTATGTTGATTTGATTATCCGACAGGTTGAGTCTAAGATTACATTTGCCCTGCGCGGTGGCCGGTGGCCGGAAAAGTACTGGCGCGCAGGGCGTTTGTGTCTATATTGAGCCGACAAACCATAGGAAATACCCCCCGGGGCAGAAATGCCTCGGGGCTTTTGTGCTGTCTGGGAGACGCAATGCCGGATATCGATGAGAAGACGACGAAGACGAGTGTGAGAGCCCTGCAGCGTGTGCTTGGGCGTCTGGCCGAGCATGAGCCTCTCCAGCGACTGGTTTCGCTGGCTCGGTCCGACCACCGGGGCCGTGTGTCGCTTTCGGGGCTGGCTGGCAGCTCCCGGTCCCTGATTCTGGCCAGCCTGGTGCAGGAGACGGCCCGGCCGATTCTGGTGGTGACGGCCGATGGTGACCAGGCAGCCGACCTGGCGGAGGAGTTGGCCTATTCGCTTGGAGATGAGCGGGTGGGGCACTTCCCGGCCCGGCAGATTTTGCCCTATGATTTTCGGGCGCCGGTCGGGGAGGTTATGGGGCAGCGGATCAAGACGCTCAGCGATTTGCTGGCGGGGCGGCTTGCGGCTGTCGTGTGTCCGCTTCGGGCGCTGCTGGAGCCCACGATCGACAGAGAGGAGCTCCAGCGCAGTCACATCAGTGTGCAAGTCGGTGAGGAGATCGATCTCGATGATCTGGTTCGTCGGTTGGTGGACCTTGGGTTCAAGCGGGTTCCTGTGGTGGAGGAGGTGGGTGACTTTGCCCTTCGGGGCGGTTTGATAGACTTTTTCACCCCCGGTTTCTCAGCACCCGTTCGAATTGAGTTGTTTGGCGACGAGGTGGAGACAATTCGGCATTTTGATGTCACCACGCAGCGGACGGTGGGGCAGGTTGACCACGTGACGGTGCTGCCCAAGCGCGAGGTGCCGATTACACACCAGACGCTGGAGGATCATCTTGATAGCCTGCCCGAGGCGGATGCTGACTATATTCGCTCCCGCTACCTGAACGACCCGGAGCTTCCCGGGCTGGAGTGGCTGGCAATCCTGTTTGGTTTGTCGCAGGGGGCATTGCTGGACTATCTGCCGCCGGACGCAATCATGGTCACGCAGGGCGAGGGATCCTTGCGCGGCGATGCTTCGGACATGCTGCACGAGGCGGGGAAGCTTCGCGATCGACTGAGCGGCCATGTGTCGCGGCTTCCGGATGCTGATCAGTACTATCGACCGATCGATGGGACCTTTGCGTCATTGGCAGAGCATCTGCATCTGGATGTGTTGCCGTTCAAAGGCGGGCATAGTGAGTCAATTGATTTCGGCTGCGTGGATCATCCGGCGGTCGGGTCTCGCCTGGATATTCTGGGGAGCCTGTTGACGGATTTCGCCTCGAGTGGCGTCGAGTACTTCATAGCCACTGATTCGGAGAGCCAGGCGCAGCGGCTGCGGCACTTGCTGTCAGAACGCAAGGAGATAGGAGTTTCGCCGGCGGTGGAGGTGTCCGATATCAGGGCCGGGTTCTTGTGTGCCCGCGCCGGTGTGGCCATCCTGACCGATCGGCAGATATTCGGACGGTATCAGCGGCGAGTGCGCCGGAAGAAGTACAAAGAGGGTGTTGCGATCGGTGACTATGCCAGTCTCAACCGCAACGACTACGTGGTGCACACCGAACACGGTATAGCGCGATACCTGGGACTGGAGACGATCGAGGTAGACCGTCGCAAGCGGGATTGCCTGCTGCTGGAGTACGCGGAGAAGGATCGGCTGTTCGTGCCGATTGAGGAGTTTAACCGTGTTTCCAAGTACGCGGGCAAGGACACGGCGCCGACACTCTCGCACCTGGGCGGGCCCGGGTGGGAGAAGCTGAAGAAGCGAACGCGCAAGGCGATCGAGACGATGGCGGCGGATCTGATCAAGCTCTATGCCGATCGCAAGAGTCAGCCCGGCTATGCGTTTGGTGAGGATACGGTCTGGCTGAGTCAGCTGGAGGCCTCGTTCCCGTTTGAGGAGACGAAAGACCAGCTCAAGGCGATCAACGACGTGAAGTATGACATGGCCTCGGATCGGGCTATGGATCGGTTGGTGTGTGGTGATGTCGGGTATGGAAAGACGGAGGTGGCGATCCGGGCGGCATTCAAGGCTATCGAAAAGGGCAAGCAGGTGGCGGTGCTGGTCCCGACAACGGTTCTGGCGCAGCAGCATCTTCAGACGTTCACCGATCGGCTGGGAGATTTCCCGGTTCGAATCGAGATGCTCTCACGTTTCAGGACTCGCAAGCAGCAGCTCGAGACGGTCGAGGACCTGGCGGCGGGCAAGGTGGATCTGGTGATTGGGACGCACCGCTTGTTTTCGAAGGACGTTGCCTTCCGGGACCTGGGTTTGCTGATTGTTGATGAGGAGCACCGTTTCGGCGTGCGCCACAAGGAGAAGCTGCGTAGGTTGCGTGCCAATGTTGACACGATTTCCATGTCGGCGACGCCCATTCCGCGCACGTTGCAGATGGCGCTGACGGGAGTGCGCGACATGAGCCTGATCACGACCTCGCCGAAAGACCGGTTGCCGATTACCACCGAGATTGCCGAGTTTGACCCGGGGACGATCGCGACCGCAATCCTGCGCGAGGTGGACCGCGGGGGGCAGGTGTTCTTTGTACACAATCGGGTGCAGACGATTGATGCCATGTATCGTTACCTTCTGAAGTTGCTGCCGCAGCTTCGAATTGGCATCGGTCACGGGCAGATGCACGAGCGGGAGCTGGAGGGGGTCATGGTGGGCTTTTTGAATCGTACCTATGACGTGCTGTTGTGCACTTCGATTATCGAATCCGGTCTGGACATTCCCAACGCGAACACGATTATCATCAATCGTGCCGATCGATTCGGGCTGGCGCAGCTTTACCAGATTCGCGGTCGGGTGGGACGCAGTTCGCGGCGAGCATACGCCTATCTGCTGACACCGCCGACACGGCTTCTGGGCGCCGATGCCATCAAGCGGCTTCGCGCGTTGGAAGCCCACTCCGATCTGGGAACCGGTTTTGGCCTGGCGATGCGTGACCTGGAGATTCGCGGGGCGGGGACTATCCTCGGGGCGCGGCAGTCGGGCTTCATTGAAGAAGTCGGGTTCGACATGTACAACAAGCTGCTCGAGGATGCTATCGCCCGGCTCAAGGGTGAGGAAGTGATCGAGCTGCCCGAGACGAAACTGGAGCTGGATATCGAGACGTACCTCAGTGACAGCTATATCAACGACCGGCACCACAAGGTGGACATTTACCGTCGCCTGGCCGATGCTCGCACGCTCGATGATGTCGAGCGGATCCGTGAGGAGGTGTCCGACCGGTTTGGTCGCATGCCGCAATCAGGAGTGAACCTGGTCGAGGCGACGGCGGTGAAGATCGCGGCGAGTCTGCTGGAGATCGACAAGGTGCGTCTGAAACGCGGGAAGGCAGTGCTGCAGTTCGCCGAGGGGCGTATGTTGACGCGTCACGAGATCGAGACATTTCGCAAGGCAACCGATTGCCCGTTGGAGTTCTCAGTGGTGGGTCAGGCTGCCGTGTTCCTGGATTTGGGGCAGGTGCATGTCGATCAGCGGTTGAACTACCTTCGAGGGGTGTTGTGTAAGGTGTAATTCAAGACTACACAATCGCCTCACTGATCCCACTTGAAGAACTCGGGTACCGTTCCCGTGCCGATATCGAGTCCCACGCCGTAGTTGTCGGCGCCAAACGTCGAATCGCCTCGTGATGGTTGCAGCCACAGGTGGTTGTCGCGCGCGACAGGATGGGGGCGAGTGCCGGTGCTGTCGACAACCAGGTATTGATCGGTGCCGCCGATATCGAGCAGTCCTCCGAATGACTTCGCGTACGTGTAGTATGGCGTCAATTGCGAGGGGGTATGGTAGTCCGTGCGATAGGTTGCCTCGCCCAGACCGGGTGTTCCGGCGCCAAGCTGATAGCGGTCATCGCCGCCAATATCCGCCAGCAATGCCACCGATCGAATCTGCGCGAGGCCCATGGAAATGATGTTCGCCTTATAAGAATCATTGCCGCCTTTGTTGATCAACATTGCGTTGGTGTAGTCCCACCCGAAGCCGAGTCCGGCGCCGGCGGTTTCATAGAGCTCGTGACGATCGTTGCCGCCCTCATCGAGCAAGATACCATTGCAGTAGTGGGCGCCCGAGGCCTGGGTGAAGTAGCATGACTCGTAGTGGTCGTCGCCGGTGCGATCGACGGCCATTCCGGTCCCGAACCAGTAGCCTACCCCGATGCTCCAGTTGCCGGAGTAATAGTGGTCGTCGCCGTGGATGTCGATAATGGCCCCGAGCCCGCCGGCCCAGGAGTGGCCATCGGACCCATCGCCCCGTCGACCAAATCCCGCCCCCTGGGCTTCGTTGCCATTGATGGTATGGTTGCTGTGGTAGTCACCGCGGTTGAAGACCTCGGCATACGGTTCCGCGGTGTAGGTGTCGTTGCCTGAGTACGAGGCACACACGCCGACACCACCGCCGACTCCGCCCAGCCCCTGGCCGTTGGCGAAGAGGTAGTAGTCGTCATCGCCGGTGCCATCGAAGTGCAGGCCGATGCCGAAATAGCCGCATCCCTGGGCCGACAGTTCGGCACGATAGGTGTCGTTGCCCTCGCGGTCGCACAGCACGCCGACGCCAAACAGTCCCATTCCCTGAGTACAGACCGAGCCGTGGTAATGATCATCGCCGCGCGTATCAAGGACGAGTCCGATTCCCAGCAAGCCGACTCCAGCCGAAGGAGGATAGTGGTCGCGATTGTATCCGTAATAGTCATCGCCGGCGAGATCTATCACGACGGAGACAGGGTTGCGCAGAGAGGAGGTTGCGGCGGGGCTTCCCTGGTAGACGGTGTTGCGGCCGAAGTCGATAATCAGCAGGCAGTCGGAAGCATCGATCTCCGTCCAGCCGGAGCGCTGTGAGGGGATGATCGACAGCAGCTTCGAGGGCGTTTCCTCTTTGCGCTCATAAGCCGACATGAGTATCACCTTGCCCAGGGGGGTCGCGATCTCCAGTTCGATTTCAGGCGGCACGTCACCGGCGAACGGAAGCAGAGCCCGCTCCGCTTTCTCGGTGGCGGCGGCAACCTTGAGGGCCGCATAGTGCAGAGAGGCCCAGTCGATGGTGGCGGCGATATCATCGAGTTCAGGGTAGTACACCTGTCCATCGGATTGGGTGCTGGCGAGATCGCGGATGGCGAAGGCGGATTGCATATCCTCCGGGTCGCAGTTGCGGAAAGCAAGATCGCGCCATCGGGCGGCCTCGGTCAGGTTCACCAGTAGCTGTGCGATAATACCCTGCACGGAATCGGGTAACTGATCCAGTAGTTGCACCCAGGCGGTGGTGGAGTCAAAGCGGCTGGCCGAGGAGCCGAAGGTTTGCATGGACACGGGCTGGCCGGTGTGTTCATAGATGCTTTCGATGGCGGTCAGGATCGGTCGCTCGGTCGTCGGCGCGGGGGAGAGATTGGCTGAGTAGGAGCGGAATCCGCCGAGTTTCTTATCGACACCGAGATTGTAGACGAGCTTGTACAGGCCTTCATCGGTGGAGTCTGCAACTTGCGGTGCGAAGTAGATCTCGACCGTGTTGGCCATGACGCGGGCATAGTCGTACAGTTTGAGCGGTTCGGCAAAGAGAGCGTCGAACGAGGTGAGCTTGTGCGGGATGTCCAAGGGGAAGCGATTCCAGTAGCCCTGGGGACGGTAGCCCAGGTCGTTGCGGGTAAAACCGACCTCGGAGAGCATCTGCTCGAGACGGTCTGCCTGTTGCAGGCTGTCGCTTGTCTGGCTGGTCGCGCTTGCTGTTGTCAGCAGCAGTAACAGGTTGAGGCACAGGAATACTGAACGCATCGCATCTCCCGCATGGCTCGCAATATAAAAGTGAAGTAGCTTCTCTTGATCATTATGAGTCACACGGGCAGCTCAAATGCAAGTCTTTTTGATGGTGCGCGCATACCCGGCAAAGAAAAGGGCGGGGCCGTTTCCGGCTCCGCCCATATCTGACTTGTCTCGGGGGTGTTAGGTCAACGTCCGCCCGATGTGGTTTTGAGCAGCGTCCCTTCGCCGCCGACTGTCCAGCCGACACTGGTGTTGAGCATGTCAATGCCCAGCAATGACTCAATCAGCGCGGTAGGTTGCAGTGACCAGGAGTTGCCGCCATCGGTGGAGGCAATGATAGTACCGTTGCCGCCAACCACCCAGATGTTCGACGCATCGGTCATGGTGATGCGCCGCAGTTCTTCGGTTGTCGGGGTGCTGACAGCTGTCCAGGTGGCTCCGGCATCGCTGGTCGTCAGGACCAGACCGCCTCCGCCGATCACCATACCATTGCTGGCATCAGTAAAGGCGATATCATAGAGACTGGCCGGCGATTCATAGGAGACGTTGTCCCAGGTGCTGCCGCCGTCGTCGGTTTTCCAGATAAGCCCGGCATCACCACATACCCAGAGGACGCCCTCGGTGTAGTTCACACCACGGAAGTTCAACGTGTCGGCATCGACACCGGCCGGCAACGGAAGAGGAGCCCAGGTTTCCCCACCGTTGCCAGTGGAGAAGACCGAACCCGGCGAATCCTCGTTGAATGAGCCGCCGACGGCATAGCCGGAGGTGGTGTTCTGGAACGTGAGAGAGTATATCCAGTCGTGCATGGGGAAGCGTACGGATGACCAGGTAGTGCCGCCGTCAGTAGTTCTGGCAATGACTCCTTCGGTAGTGCCGCCGCAGACCCAGCCGGAGTCGGCACTGGCGAAGTGTATGTCGGAGAACCAGGTGTCAGTTGTTTGACGGCGGTATGACCAGGTGTCGCCGCCATTGGTGGTCTTGAGCACGGTACCACTCCAGCCGCAGACATAGCCGGTGGTATCATCGATGAAATAGACACCGGTGAGTGTTGGCAGGGGTGTCGTTTGTGAATAGTAGGACTGCCAGTTGGTGACATTGCCGGGTGTGAACAGGATAGAGAACTCACCCACGACCCATCCGGCCTGAGCGGTGACCCAGTCGACACCCCACAGGGCGTTTGTTTCATCGGAGGGTGAGCCGATGGCCCAGTTGGAGCCGCCATCAGTGGTGACAATGACAGTGCCATTGTCGCCGACGGCCAACCCCGTGGATTCATCGACGAACGACAAGCCTCGGAGCGTAACACTAACCGGGGTTGTCTGGACGGACCATGACTGGCCGGCATCGGTAGTCTTGATGACGGTGCCGTTGGTACCAACGGCATAGCCGACAAGGTTGGTCAGCATCTGGACTTGGCGGATGGTCTCGGTGGTGGGGGAATTGACTCGTGTCCAGTTGCCCCATTGCTGGTCGTAGACCGTGCGCAGGATAACGCCTTCGGCGCCGACGGTAACACCGATGCTGTCGGCGAAGGAGATTCCCCAGAGATTGCCGCCGGCAGGATTGAACACTTCGGTCCAGGTGATGCCGCCATCGATAGTACTGAGAATGGTGCCTTCTTCGGCACAGACCCAGCCCTCGGTGACACTGATAAACTCGACATCATGGATATCGAACAACGACCCGGAGGTAGCCGGGACCCAGTCCTGACCACCGTCGATAGTGCGGATAATGGCGCCGCTGGCGCCGACCGCCCAGCCAAGACTGGTGTCGAGGAATTCGATGGCAAAGATGTTCTCGGCGGTCGCCGGATCCTGCACGGTCCAGTTGTCGCCACCGTCATCGGTGAACAGCACGACTCCTTCTTCACCCGCCGCCCATCCGGTGGTTGGGGTGAGGAAATCAACCGTTCTAAATTTGTTTCCCTCGGTAACCAGGTCCTGTGCTTGCCAGGATGAGGTAACCACCGGGCCAGTGCCATTGTCATCATCATCGTCACAGCCGGTGGCGAGCACCAGCGGCAGCGCCAGTACTGTCAGCAACAGCCAGGATATGACGCCCTGCGAGAATATTCCCTTGCTTTTCAAAGCAGGCAGACCTCCACGAAAGACAGTTTCTTCACTTGTAAAAGGCAAACATATTGAAAGGCATCGGACATGTCAAACGAATTTGCCCGTCTGAACATGGACGAGCTAATCAGGTAAATTGTTCAAATCATGAACGAATCCACGGGGGGAAGCCAGTGTTGCCGGCAGTTCCGTCGTTGGTATTATCGGTGTTACACAGGAGTCCGCGCATATGTGCTCTCTCCAGAGCGCGTTATCAGTTGGTCGGAGGAGGGAGTGTTGAGGAAACCGCTGCTGTCTGGGGGTCAGTAGGACGAGAAGCCGGGCGGAGCTTCCCCATGCAAGTTGGGGCAGGACCTGTGCATCGTGGCGACACATGTGCGCCTGACTGCCGTCTCCGCAGACTTTTTCACTGTGAGCAATGCAATTGCAGACAGGGTCAGGCCGGGTGTTGTATCGGTGTAAGCTGCTAATGTATATATAGATAACATTCATTGAGGCGGTCTTGGTCGGTATTGGTGAGAGTTGGCACGCCCTCTGCAGTATGCTTTGTCAGCAACGCAACAAAGCTCAGGAGGCGACATGTTGGACGGTAAGTACAAACGAGGATTCTCACAGCAGCGAATCGCAGAACTCAACGATCCGCGGATACGTACTGACGAGCGGGGACAATATATCATGTCTCTGTCGGAGAATACGAAGGTCTATCTTGACGATTTCTACGGCTTCCTCGAGCGGACTTATGACAAGGCCATGTCCGAGAGGATTTTGATGGACAGCAAGATAGCAGCGACTGATCCGACTCAGGCGGAGACGATTTCATACTATCGGGCGCGGGGTGTCATTGTCGATTTGCTGATGAAGACCATTGTCAGGTTCTACACCGATGGCGGGACGTTTGGGGTGATTATGACTCCGTGGTGTTTTGGAACAGTGGTCCTGGAGAAGATCGAGGTCTATCGGGAACGGTTGTCCAAGGGTGAGGTTTCCGATTCGAACATCCCTCAATACCCGTACTACGTGATTCGCTATATCGACGAGATTTACCGGGCAACCTTGCTGGAGCTGTTTGACTTTCCGGAAAAGGCCTTTCAGATGCGCTGGCAGTACTCGGAGCTGCTGAAGCGGTACAGCTCGATTCTCAGCAATATCACGTCATCGTTGCAGTCGGTTCTGCTACAGATAAAAGCTTATGGATCCTGATTTCTGAGTCTTTCCCTTCCCTGTTTGTGTCGCTTCCTCCTGCAAAACCTCCGAATCGCCCGATTCGGAGGTTTCTTTTTTCAGGTTATGGCGTCCTTTGCCGATAACAGGAAGACAGGAAGACTTTTCCGGACAGAACCGACATAGTGTAGTAGTAAAACCGGATGGATACGACAAATACTCAGCTGGAGTCGACTCAGAAGGAACAAGAGGGGCAAGGCGCCGCTCGGTTCATTCCCATCTACCTGGATTCGATCCGGGTCGACTCCATACTCGATTTCGATCTCTATCTCAAGGTGAACAGGACTTTGGTCCTGTACCGATCAGCCGACCTGCCATTTACCGAACGTACTCGCCAGAAGCTGCTGGAAAACAGGGTTGAGCGGCTGTTTATCGCCAACAACAGCAAAGAGAAGTACCAGCGATATATTGAGCGCAACCTGGGGACGATTCTCAAGGACCCGTCGATTCAGCAGGAGAAGAAGGCGGGGATTCTTTATCAGACGTCGACCGGTTTGGTGAAGGAGGTGCTGGAGAATCCCACGTATGGCGAGAACATCCGACGTTCCAAGGAGATGGTCGAGCGGCAGCTGGAGTACATCTTGCAGGGGCAGGAGGCCTTTCATAACCTGTTGAAGATTACGTCGTTCGATTACTATACCTACACGCATTCGGTCAACGTCTGCACGTTTTCGATTGCGCTGGCCCGCCAATTGGGGATAGAGGACGACGCCATGTTGCACGAGCTGGGGGTCGGGGCGTTGCTACACGATGTTGGCAAGTCGAAAGTGTCCCCGCGCATTCTGAACAAGAAAGCGGCGCTCAACGCGATTGAGTTCGATGTAATGAAGAAGCATCCGAAGTGGGGTGTGGAGATTCTCAACGAGACAGACATGGTTGCGCCGACCTCGTACTATCCGGTGTTACAGCACCATGAGCGAGGGGACAGGCGCGGGTATCCGCAAGGGATAGGTATCAACGAGATGCACCTGTTCAGCCGGATTGTGGCCGTGGCTGATTCTTTTGATGCCATGACCACCGACAGGGTGTACCAGAACGCGATGGACTCGTACCCGGCGTTGAGGATCATGTTCTCGCTGGGTGACGCTTACGACGAGCACATCCTGCGTGCCTTTGTCGAGCTAATGGGCCCTGAGGGACTGGCCAACCTGTAACGGTTTCGGTAGCCCGACTTTTCCTCCTTCTTTCACTCTCAATACCAATCCTTCCGCCAGAGTACTAAGCGCTTGTCTGGGGCATTGGCACGTGCTATGTTCAGCCAGCATATGATAACCTACAGACCCGAGGATGGGACATTAAGCCATGAAGTCAACCGTATCCACAGACTCTGCTCCAGCGGCGATAGGCCCTTATTCGCAGGCGATCAAGATTGAGGCCTCCTCGCTGGTTTTCGTTTCGGGGCAGCTTCCTCTTGATCCCCGGAACGGCGAAATGGTGGGAAAGACGGCGGCTGATCAATGCCGGCAAGTGATGACCAACTTGACCGCGGTTTTGCGCGCGGCCGGCAGCGATCTGCCAAAAGTCATCAAGACTACCATTTTCCTGGCGGACATGAACGATTTTGGTGCTGTCAATGAAGTGTATGGCGAGCATTTTCCCTCGGATCCGCCGGCCAGAGCGACTGTGCAGGTGGGGCGGCTGCCGAAGGATGCCCTGGTGGAGATCGAGGCCATAGCGCTGGTGTAATCACGCGGGGAGGTTTTTCCGGCCTCTGGCGATCGAGCCTGGAGATACCCTGATACTTGATTTAGGACAGGTGTTTGCGGATGGTGTCGCCGGATAATGCTCAGGCGGCGGGCTTTCCTTGATGAGGCGTTGTCGCCGAACGGGTTCAGGCCAGTGAAAAAGGAAAAAAGGCTTGACATCGATGGCTCAGAGGCTTACTTGGCAAGCAATAAAATTGTGAATTCAGTCACATACTCTGACTGATACAAATCAGCCAGGACGGGATTATATGACAGAGTATTTGGCCGTTCTGATATTCATCTTCGCTGGTGTCGGCATTGTGCTGATCACCTTCTTCATTTCGCGGTTGCTCCGCCCTGACCACGACTATCCCGAAAAATCTATCAATTACGAGTGCGCCGAAGAGCCGGTGGGCACCTCGTGGATTAGATTCAACAATCGCTTCTATATCTTCGCTTTGATATTCGTGATATTCGATGTAGAGGTCGTGTTTTTGTTTCCATGGGCGGTGGCCTTCGGTCAACTGGGCCTCTATGCGCTGGTTGAGATGGTGCTGTTTATCGGCATTTTGATGTTTGGCCTGTTTTACGCCTGGAAGAAGGGAGTGCTCAAGTGGGCATAATCCGCAAGCTGCCATCTCTGGCGGAACGAATGCCGGGCGGGGGGATTGTGCTGACCTCGATTGAGGCGATCCTGCACCAGGGTCAGGCGAAGTCTCTGTGGTACCTGCTATTCGGGACGGCCTGTTGTGCTATCGAGCTGATGTGTACCGGTGCTTCCCGGTATGACTTTGACCGACTGGGCATGATCTTTCGTCCGACTCCGCGCCAGGCTGATCTGATCATCGTGGCGGGCACGATCACTAAGAAGATGGCTCCTCGACTGCGGCGTTTGTACGACCAGATGGCTGAGCCCCGTTATGTTATTGCCATGGGCGGCTGTACGATCAAGGGCGGCCCGTTCTATTATGACAGCTATGCGGTGGAGAAGGGCGTGGATCATATCGTGCCGATCGACGTGTACATTCCCGGCTGCCCACCGCGACCGGAATCGTTGCTGGAGGGCTGTATCCATCTGCAGGAGAAGATAAAGAAACAGAAACTGTCGGACTGGGCGGATGGCAGATAGTATGACCAAGGACGAACTGACAGAATATATCAGCAAGAAATTCGGAGACCGGGTTACGCACCTCGAGGCCGGCAAGTACGACCCGCTATTTGAGGTGAAGGCGGACGATATTGTTGATGTCTGCCGGGAGCTCAAGGAGGATCCCGAGTTGGCCTTCGACTACCTGGCGAATATGGGTGGTGTCGATACCACCGAACGGTTTGAGGTTGTGTATAACCTGGCCTCGGTCTACAAGAAGCTTCGGGTTGACCTGAAGGTCGTTCTCTCGTATGAGCAGGCGGAGATTGACTCGGTTATTGACGTTTGGCCGAGCGCCAACTGGTATGAGCGGGAGGTGTGGGAGCTGTATGGCATCAATGTGCGCAACCACCCCAACTTGACCCGCTTTTTGCTGCCCGATGACTGGGACCAGGGATTTCCGATGCGCAAGGACTGGGATGCACCCGATTTCATTCGGATGCCGGAGAGATAGGCGATGGCACTGAGGACCGAAGAATTTGTCGTCAACATGGGGCCGCATCACCCGTCGACACACGGTGTGTGCCGGTTGCTGTTGACGCTCGATGGTGAGCGGGTCACGAAGGTTGAGCCGGTAATCGGGTATTTGCACCGGGCAATCGAGAAGATTTGCGAAAATCGCACCTACCCACAGTGTATTCCGATAATGGATCGTTTTGAGTATGTCACGGCGATGTCGTGCAACTATGTTTTCTCGCTGGCGGCGGAGCGACTGGCACAGATCGAGGTGCCGGAGCGCGCCGAATATCTCCGGGTGATCATGCTGGAGCTCAACCGTATTGCCTCGCACCTGTTGTTTTATGGTGTGACGGCTATGGATGTCGGTGCCTACACGCCGTTTCTGTATGGACTGCGCGAGCGTGAATTGATTGTTGACCTGTTCGAGATGACGTGTGGTCAGCGCCTGACCTACAACTATATCCGTATCGGGGGCGTATCACAGGACATTCCGCCGGAATTCATCCCCAAGTGCCGCGAGGCGATTCGCACTATCGGGCAGAAGATGGCTGACTATGAAGGGCTGTTGAACGAGAACCCGATCTGGCTGGCGCGGACCAAGGGGATTGGTGTTCTCAAGGGCGAGGATGCTATTGCGTGGGGAGTCTCCGGACCGGTGTTGCGGGCCTCGGGCGTGAAGCATGATTTGCGTCGGGACGACCCGTATTCGATTTATGATCGATTCGACTTCGAGATCCCGGTGCAGGAGAACGGCGATACGTTTGACCGATACCTGCAGCGTCTCGATGAGATTCGTGAGTCGCTCAAGATTGTCAGCCAGGCACTCGATGGGCTCGAGGGGCTTG
>CAZXRO010000017.1:18576-22451 GCA_964642435.1 uncultured Ignavibacteriales bacterium | reverse complement strand
AGGCCGGCATCGACAGCCTTGCGGAAAACGCGATCGGGCAGTCGCAATTGCTTGCCGAGTTGCTTGAGGCTCTGGCGCAAGTCGTCTCGATCATACGAGAGGTTGACCGGAGCATCGATGAAGCGGACGCCACTGTCGAAATCGAATCGATTGCGCACCGCCGATCCGACTGTCTGTACCCATGGACAGATATAGGCGCCCTTGTCCTCATCGGTTTCCTCGGCTGCCTTGATAAGGGTCGGCATAAAGATAGCATCGACCTTCCCCGACTTTAGCAAATGCTGCACGTGGCCGTAGACCATTTTGATCGGGTAGCATGTCTCGGCGACAAACAGCTCCAGGGAATCATTGACGATTTGCTGAGTGGACTTGCCCGAGTTGACGACGCGATAGCCGGCTGTTTCCAGGAACGCGCGCCAGAACGGGTAGTACTCGTAGGAGTTCAGGGCGAGCGGAATACCGATACGACCGCGTGTTTTGCCTGAGGTCGGGGGCGTAACGTAACGCTTGAACAACAGGCGCTGGCGGCGCTGGACATAATCAGGAATACGGGTCTTGCCCTTTTTCTTCTCGACATCGTATTTCTCGCATCGGGAGCCGTAGTACAACGGTTCCTCACCCTCGATCTGCACCTTGTGAATCTCGCACTGGTTGGAGCAGTCTTCGCACACGAATGACTCGACATCGTAGCGACGTTTGTGAAGGTCAAATCCCTTGAAGGCAGTCTTGAACTCGGTCTTGCCTGAACAGGCCTCGGCGGCAAGCAGAGCGGCACCGATCGCACCGGTCACATCGTGATGCGGCGGGACAGTGACCTTCTTGCCGAGAAGCTTTTCAAAGGCAGCGACGACAGCCTTGTTCCACGCCACGCCACCCTGGAAGAAGACATTGTTGCCGATACGGCGATCGCCCACGACGCGAGTCAGGTAGTTGGAGACGATGGAGTAGGCCAGCCCGGCCAGCAGGTCATCCTTGGAGGCCCCGCGGCGCTGATGCGAAACGAGATCGGACTCCATGAAGACGGTGCACCGCTCGCCGCAGCCCACAGGGCACTTGGCGCCCAGGGCACGCTCACCGAACTCGGTCTCGATCTGGATATTGAGCTTCTCGGCTTGCTCCTGCAGGAATGAACCGGTTCCCGCGGCGCAGGCCTTGTTCATCTCGAAGTCGATGACTGCCTGTTTGTCGATAGCGACATATTTGGAGTCCTGGCCGCCGATTTCGAAGATAGTATCGACAGTCGGGTCGATATCAATAGCGGCTGTTGCCTGGGCGGTGATTTCATTGCGGACAATATCGGCCCCCACGAAGTCACCTATCAAGTAGCGACCGGAACCAGTTGTGCCTACTGCCTTGACGACGATACGGTCGCCCACCTCCTCGCCAATTTCCTCCAGACCACGGCGCACGGCCTCTATCGGACGCCCCTCAGTCATGAGATAGCGTCGCGCGATCACGCGATGGTCATCATCGATTAGCACCAGATTTGTGGATAACGATCCGATATCGATGCCGAGATAGACGCCGAGATTATTGACGTTTTCGGGCGGGGCAGCATTGGTGATGTCGTAATGTTTGTGCTCGGGGAAGTCGAAGCTGAGCGCCTGGCGGCTTGATTCGGCCGCCTGGCGATACTTGATATAATGTTCGACGGTAGAGGCCTTGAGCCCGTCGATGGTGGTTTCTGCCTCCTCGGCCAGGCTGGCGGCACCAATGGCGCCGATCACATTGAAATGATCGGGAATAATCAGTTCGCCGGGCTGCAACTCGAGGATTTCAGTAAACGCGCGCACGACACCGGGATTGGCGGCGACGCCTCCCTCGAGTGCAATCGGCCGCTCGAACTTCTTGCCCCTGGCAATGGAGCTCTTGAAGTTGCGGGCCACGGCAAAGCACAATCCAGCCACGATGTCATAATCGGGTGTGGCAATCTGCTGCAGGTGGATCATGTCCGACTTGGCGAACACCGAGCAGCGTCCGGCGATTCGCGGCGGGTTTTTGGATTTCATGGCCAATTTGCCAAACTCGTCCTCAATCGAGATCTTCAGGCGTCCGGCCTGTTGATCCAGAAACGAGCCGGTCCCGGCGGCACATTGGGCATTCATGGCGAAATCCTCGACCGTCTGCTGTTTCTGATCCAGAATCAGCAGCTTAGAGTCCTCGCCTCCCATTTCGATGACAGTGCGGACTTCGGGGGCCACAACGAAGTTGCCGCGACCGATTGCCGAAATCTCACCGAAGAACCTGCCACCCAGAATGCTCTGCGCGGTCTTGCCCCCAATACCGGTCATTCCCAACCGGACCGGTTGCTCGGCAAGGTCTGCAAAGTCAGTGCGAAGTGTTTCAACCAGGGCCTCAAAGGGGCCGCCGTGAAAACGACGATAAACGGAGCGTTCGATGCGGCCGTCACGAAACATGACGACTTTGACCGAGACCGATCCGATATCGATTCCAATTGATGGTATTTTTTGCTCCATAGGTGCCATAATCAACAATGCTAAGATGCGCTTGGCAAGTCATTTTGGCATGGACCCATTTGTCGGACATGTACTTAAACCTTTGCTGTTGTCTTTTGAGCGTCAGTACCTATATTCCCGGTCTAACGAAAAGGCCTTGTATGCGTGCACTTTTACAGCGATCGGCCGGCTCGGAGGTCTGGATTGACGGCCAATGCCACAGCCGGACCGGGGCCGGGCTACTGGTACTCTTTGGCACCAAAGACGGCGATGGCGAGATGTCCTGCCGCTGGCTGGCCGAAAAGACAGCGAACCTTCGCATATTCGAGGACGACGAGGGTAAGATGAATCTCTCGGTCCAGGAGGTCGGAGGTGAGGTTATGGTAGTCTCGCAGTTCACCCTGTACGCCGATACCCGCAAGGGTCGGCGGCCGTCGTATGGTGATGCCGGTAATCCCGACCAGGCCGAGCGGTTGTACGAAAGATATGTTGACGAACTCCGGGCGCTGGGTCTTACGGTGGCTACCGGCGTTTTTGGCGCTAAGATGGAAGTGAAGTTCACCAATCATGGACCGGTTACTATCCTGCTCGAACATGACGTTTGACCGCATTCGACAGCTCGCGGCGAGATTCCCACTGGTGCTTGGCTCGCGATCACCCCGGAGAGTGAAGCTTCTGGCCGAGATGGGAATTACGTTTGAGCAGATGATCTCCACGGTAGATGAGCGGCAACTTGCCGATGAAGGGGCTTTTGTGTATGCGGAGCGGCTGGCCCGGGAGAAGGCGCTCTGGGTAGGCAGCCGTTGTGAGCCGGGCCGGATAGTGTTGGGGTGCGATACCGTGGTGGTGCTCGATGGCAGGATCATGGACAAGCCGGTGAGCGAACAGGAGGCGCTGAAGACCTTGCTGGCACTGTCGGGAAACACGCACCGGGTAGCCACGGCTCTGGCGTTGGTCCGTGGCGATGAGGTACTGGCAGCCGGTCACGAGAAGACGACAGTGGTCTTCAATGACGTCACCCGGCAGCAGGTCGAAGAGTACATACAGACCGGCGAGCCGATGGACAAAGCTGGCGCCTATGGTATCCAGGGGATGGGGGCCTTTTTGGTTGACAGGATAGAGGGCAACCTTGATAATGTTATTGGGTTGCCGCGCAACTTATTAGACGACCTTGCGGGCGCTGCCCTGACAATATGCACGGAGGCATAACTGCTTGTCTAAAAATGAATTGTATACCAGATACGGCGCCTTGCTCAGAGACGAGCGGGAGCGTCAGCAACTCAATCTGGAAGAGTTATCTGAACAGCTCAAGATAAATCTGGAACACCTCGAGGCAATTGAGTCAGGAGACATTGATTCTCTGCCTTCGGAGTTGTATTTTGGTCTGTTTGCCAAGTCGTACTCAGAAGCCCTCGGGCT
>CAZXRO010000017.1:0-18553 GCA_964642435.1 uncultured Ignavibacteriales bacterium | reverse complement strand
AGGAGGAGTTCGACGAGGTCGCTCGTCGCGAGGACCGCAAGGCCCGGAAGTCGGCCGAGGCGAAGGGGAGTGTCGACGCTGATGAGCCCGCAGAAGCCTCGGAAGCGCACAAAGGAAAGCGCTTCACGGGGCGGCTGTTGTTGATATTCGCGCTGTTGATACTGGCTTTCCTGGCCTTTGTGTTCGTGGCAGAGCGTTTGTTTGATGAAGCGCCTGGGACGATTGACACCCATGTTCAGCAGGGCGAAGAGGCCGCCTCGGTTGCTGAGCCGGGCGACGATCGTGAGACGGACAGGTATGGAGACTATGATTGGAATGCGATCGAACCGTACAAGGAGCCAGAGGAACTGCGGTTGGCGTTATCGGCCGAGCGGGACAGCTGGATCACGGTTGTCGCCGATGGTGACACTGTGATTTTCCGCCAGCTCGATGCCGGGCGGAGTGCGACAGCAACAGCGGATTACCGGCTGCGGGTATCGATATCCGTTCCCTCGGCGGTAACGACGCGCCTGAACGATAAGGTAGTTGAATTGCGGGATCCGAACACGCGCCGGGTGTCTCGTGTTGAGATCAACCAGGCAAACGTGGACAGATTTCTGAACCCAGAGAAGTACATATCCCAGGCCGCCCTGCCGGAACCCGAGCCAGTACCTGAGCCGGCCGGAGCAGAGCAGGAAACAGCGGCCAACGAAGGCACCGAGAGTCAATGAGCAAAATCAAGGGGTTTGTAGCCAGGTTGCGCCTCAAGCGAGCGCAACGGCGAACCGCCGCCAAGAGCTTCCAATTCCCTGCTGACCTGTGTCGACCGAAGCGACTGCTGGTGTGTCTGCCAGGGCAGCTTCGGGAACTGACGACAGTCAAGCAGTTTCTGCCGCAGATTACGAACCTCTTTGCCGAGACCGACATCACCCTGTTGACTATGCCGGACATGAAGGTTGCTGACATCTTTCCACGTAAGGGGTTTCACATCCTCTCCCCTACCGGCAAGCAGTTGACCTGGTCTGGATTGCCCAAGAAGTCCTATCTGGAGGAACTTCGGGCGTTGAAATTTGACATGGTCCTTGACTTGAATCTGGAGCCATCGGCGTTCATGGAGGGAATCCTGCTGGGCCTGTCAGACTGCCTGCGGATCGGTCGTGGCAACTTCCTGGGCCAACCATACTATAACCTGGAAATCAAGACGCGCTATTTGCGCGACGGACTGAATATTTATCGGTCACTTCTGGAAACACTGGAAGGGATCAAACGGAACTACGATGAGACCATCACGCAGTCTCGGACCTGATTACGGGAGGGCGCGTGCATCTTAAGCAACTAAACCTACTGGGCTTCAAGTCCTTTGCACATAAGACCAGTCTGCACCTGGCCAACGGCATGACCGCGATCGTTGGCCCGAATGGGTGCGGCAAGACGAATATACTCGATGCCCTCCGCTGGGTTCTGGGCGAACAGAAAGTTTCGCTGCTTCGGGGAAGCCGGATGGAGGAAGTGATATTCAATGGAACCAAGGACGCCAAACCACTGGGGATGGCGGAGGTCACGCTGCGGTTGGTGAATGACCGAGGTGTCTTACCAACCGAATACAACGAGCTTCAGATCACAAGGCGGCTGTTCCGCAGTGGCGAGTCAGAGTACCTGCTGAACAAGGTGCCGTGCCGTCGCAAGGATATTACCGAGCTGTTCTATGACACCGGTATGGGGGCGCACTCATACAGTGTTATCCAGCAGGACATGATCGAGGCAGTGATCAGCGACAAGGCCGAGGAACGTCGGTTCCTGTTCGAGGAAGCGGCGGGGATCACCAAGTACAAGCAGCGCAAGCGAGCGGCGCTTCGAAAGTTGGAAGCGACCGAGAACGACTTCTTGCGACTCAATGACATCTTCGCCGAGGTCCAAACGCGGGTGCGGTCACTCAAGCGTCAGTACCACAAAGCGGAACGGTATCAGAAGATCCAGGACGAGATCAAGGGCTGGGAGCTCTATTTAGGTTCACAGCGAGTCAGGGCCATCGACCAGCAACGCCGGGAGCTGAAGGCGGAACTGGACAAGCTGGCTGATGCGACCAGCGAGAAACAGGCGCAACTGGATCGCTTGTCGGCCCGCCTGGAAGCAGACCGCAAACAGCAAGTCGACCTGGAGCGACAGCTTTCCGAGGTCTCCAATCGCGTGTTCGAGATCACGGAGTCGGCCCACGAACAGGAAACGCAGATATCGGTCCTCACCGAAAAGCGTTCCAACGCCCGGCAGTTGATTGAGCGTAACGGCGACGATATTCAGGCGCTGAACACTCGTCTGGGCCTGCTTGCCGAGCAGGTGGAAGAGGCCGAGGAGAAACTCCGCGCTCACAAGCAACAACAGCTTGATTTGAGCGAACAACTGGCCCAGGCGGAACGGGCACAAGCCGACGCAGACGAGCGATTGCTGGCGGCACGCCAGGCACGCGAGACAGAGAATCGCAAGCTGGCCGAGCTCGAAGGACAGTTGTTGTCCGGAAAGAGCGAGGAGGACCATCTTCAGGAACAGGAGACGGAACTCACCGAAGGCCTTGCTGACATCAAGGCGCAACTCGAGCAAATCGACTCCGACGCGGCTGAATCGCAATCGCGAAAACTTGACTATACCCAACAGATGGACGCATTGTCCAGACAGCGCGATGAGGCACGTCGGCAGTTCGACGACCTGCAGCAACAGCTTGAGCAGCTCAACGAGCAGAGTATGCAGGCGACCGAAGCCATTGCCAGGCTGACCGCCTCAATTGAGGCGAGCGAGGCGCGCCGGAAGCTCCTTTCGGATATGATCATGCAGTACGAGGGGTTCGAATCCGGTGTGGTAGCTGTCATGGAGCGGCAGGAGCAGTGGCCCGGTGTGCTCGGAACAGTTGCAGACAAGTTTGTACCGGTCGATGGTCTGGAACGCGCCCTGGAGGCGGCGCTGGGCGAGATGGCCGGATTCTTGATCTGCCGGAACAGACAGTCGGCCGAAGAGGTCATAGACTACCTGAGGCGCGAAAAGAAGGGGCGCATTGGCATCCTGGTTCCCGAGAGCGGGATGATAAACCCGGTGGTTCATCGGCCGCAGCTCGATGGTGATGAATTTGTCGGGTGGATGGACCAGTTCATCACTGCTGAGAATGAGTTACGTCCTCTGATGGAGGCGGTACTTTCGCGGGTAGCTGTTTTCAAGGAAGGTGCCGACCCGAGCCCTATTCTGCAGAAGTTGCCATTCGGATTCAAGGCTGTTTCCACCGAGGGGCAGGTGTACGGAAAGAACCTCATCGCGGGTGGATCCGATGATACCTTTCCCCTGTTCCGTCGCCGGGAGCGGATCGAGGAGCAGGAGAAACTGATTGCGCAGTTGACCGATGAGTTACAGAGTGCTCGCAGAGACAAGGGCGAACTGGAGCGCCAGGCGGCCACGACCCGCAGTGAGTTAACAACTACTGATGAGCAAGTGGACTCGCTGGCCGAACAACGCATTCAGGTGGAGCAACAGCTTCGGGAGGCTGAGTATCAGCAGCGGACCCTGGAGACATCGCGCGACCGGCTGGTGAAGGATCAGGCCACGCTGAATGCCAAACTCGAAAAGACTCGTGCACGGCAGTACAGCCTGGGGCTGAGCTTCAATGAGTTGGCCACTAAGAAGGATGATCTGGTAAGTACTCTGAGCGCTAAGGGCGTCACGCTGGAGGATCTGGAACGGATCGCGAATGATGCCACCAGCCAGGTATCCAGGCTGCAGATGCAGTCAATCGAGACTCGCAGCAGGGTGGAACAGACGACCAGCCAGATCTCGCACCTGCACGAGTTGCGGCAGGAGATGAACAATACGATCGCCACCAAACGGGCGGAGATTGCCCAGGCGGAGCGTCAGATAGACAACTCCACAGAGCGTATTGCAGAGCTGGAGACGACGCTCAAGCGAACCTTCGACGAGCGTTCCACGGTTTCCTCGCAACAAGCTGAATTGCGCGAGCAGCAGGCCATAATAATGGAGCAGGTCGACGCTGCCGAAGCGGAGCTGAAGACCCTGCGTTCGTCGCGTGAACAGGTCAGCCAGCAGCGACATGAACTGGAGATTAACCTGACGACGCTGGCATCGGAGGCCAACAGCGTAGCCGAGCGGGTTCGCGATGAGTATGGGCTGGACATTACGACGATTGCCGTGAATCGGCCCAATGACGAGATAACCGATGAGCAAGCACGCCGTCACCTGAGCGAGCAGAAGGAAAAGCTGAAATCGTTCGGGGCGGTCAACCTGTTGGCGCTGGAAGAATACGAGGAGGCCTCGGAACGAGAGAAGTTCCTTCGCGAGCAGCTTGAGGACTTGCGTACGGCCAAGGATGATCTGAAGTCGACCATCAACAAGATCAATCACACAGCGAGGATTCTGTTTAGCGAGACATTCGAAAAGGCCCGTGCCAATTTTAAGAAGCTCTTTGTCGAGCTGTTCAGTGGTGGCGAGGCTGACATTCGCCTGGTGGACCCCGATGATCCGCTGGAGTCGGCAGTTGATATCTTCGCGCGCCCCAGGGGCAAGAAGGTACTGTCGATTACCATGATGTCCGGAGGTGAACGGGCACTGACGGCGATTGCCCTGTTGTTTTCGCTTTATCTGGTGAAGCCCTCGCCGTTTTGTATTTTGGACGAGATCGATGCTCCGTTGGACGATGCAAACTGTCGGCGCTTCTTGCGTATTCTGCGGACATTCTCGAAACAGACCCAGTTTATTATCATCACGCACAACAAGATTACGATGGAAGCTGCCGACAACCTCTACGGAGTGACGATGGAGCAGCCGGGGATATCGCAGTTAGTGGCGGTCAGATTCAATCAGGCCGACGAAGCGGACCTTGATCGGGATCCGAGCCGACTGCTCGATGAGACCTCTGCCATAGCTGCCGGTGCTGACAACGGCTCAGACAACGGAACCAATGACAGTGAGCACACGGCGGATTATGATGTGGCGCCGGCGGTTACTGACAGTGACTTCGATGATGAACCTGGTGAACCGGAAACTATGGATGACCCGGAGGAAACAAGCGGCGCAGAGTCCGAGGACGCTGACGACCAGGAGATGGTACCCGGCAGCATTTCCGAGCGTATGAGTAGCGACATCCGGGTGAGCAGCGACCCCGACGACGACACTTCACAGTAACTCCCCAATCAGGCAACATGTTTAATTCATTCAAGAAGCTTACGGAGTCCTTGACCAAGACCAAGGACAATATATTCGGCAAGATTTCAAAGGTGGTCACGCGACGCAAGATCGATGATGAACTACTTGAGGAAATCGAGGAGATTTTAATCGAGGCCGATGTCGGCTACAGTGCCACCATGAGGTTGATCGAAACGATCAAGGAAAAGGCCCGCGAGCGGCGAATGACCGAGGGCGAACAGGTGATCGAATTGCTCAAGCAGGAGATTACCGAGATTCTGGTCAAGGACGAGCACCCTCTGTTCAAGCCGGACGATGGCAAACCGGTGGTGTGGTTGATTGTTGGCGTGAACGGCGTCGGCAAAACGACGACTATTGGCAAGCTGGCAACTTACTTCTCCACCCAGGAAAACAAGAAAACGATGATTGCGGCCTGTGACACTTTTCGAGCTGCGGCGGTGGACCAGGTTGCGATCTGGGCCGATCGGGCTCATGTCGATATCGTGCGGTCCCAGGAAGGTGCCGATCCGGCCTCGGTGGCGTTCGATGCCACTCAGTCGGCAACAGCGCGCGGCGTTGATGTACTACTGGTGGACACGGCTGGACGGCTGCACACAAAGGCCAACCTGATGGAGGAGCTCAAGAAGATCCGTCGTGTAGTACAGAAGGCGAATCCGCAGGCCCCTGTCTACACGAGACTGATTATCGATGGCTCGACCGGACAGAATGCCATCGCCCAGGTCAAGGTGTTCACCGATGCGGTGGGCTGCGATGGTATCATCGTCACGAAGCTCGATGGTACCGCCAAGGGCGGCGTGATGATAGCCGTAGCCCAGGAACTGGGGACCCAGGTCGATTTCATTGGTTTGGGTGAGAAGGTCGAGGACCTGCAGCGATTCGATGCGGCTACGTTCGCAGAGGCATTGGTCAAGTGAGAACGATTGCAGTCAAGACAGATCGTCGGGAGCAGATGGTCGACGTCACCTCGAAGGTGCAGGCTCAGGTCGTTGAGAGCGGTGTGAAGACGGGCATGGTGATTTGTTTCGCTGCTCACACCACCGCCGCAGTGACGATCAACGAGAACGCCGATCCCGATGTGACCCGGGATATCCTTTACAAGTTCAACAAGGAGATTCCGCAGAACGAAGGATATCACCATGGCGAGGGCAATTCTGATGCGCACATCAAGTCGAGCCTGGTGGGAGCGTCCGAAACTGTTCTGATCGAGGACGGCCACCTCGTACTGGGTCGGTGGCAGGGTATCTACTTCTGCGAGTTCGACGGTCCCAGGCAACGGCGTATGCTGGTGAAGGTCGTGTCTTTTGCTAACGATTAGAATCGTTGCTGTCGGTAAGGACAAGGATGAGTGGGTATCGCAGGGATGTACCCACTTCGAGAAGCTGCTGAGCCGGTGGACCAGAGTCGACTGGCAGATCGTCAAACCGGGAGCGATTTCTAGCTCCCTCTCCCCCGGACAGATCATGGCCAACGAAGCCGAGGCCCTTGTAAGGGTCCTCAAAGGTGCGACTTTCGTTGCCTTATCCGATCAAGGCACGCGTTACGACAGCCAGAGTTTCTCAGAACAACTGCAGAAATGGCTGGTGGCGTGCGGCAGCGAGATAGTGTTTGTTATTGGGGGGGCCTATGGTCTGGCCCCGGAGATCCTCACTGGTGCACAGGCGCAGTTATCACTGTCGCCATTGACGTTTTCGCATCAATTGGTACGGCTGGTTCTTCTGGAGCAGCTCTATCGGGGGTTCTCCATTCTGCACAACACGGGGTATCACAAGTAGGTGTGCCAGGATCTGGCCGATCACGGAGAGTGGCCCGGATAGACTACCACTGCGTGGAACAGTCGAGGCCATCGGAGAATCCGGTGTTATGGCTTCTCGGGCGGTTCTGATCGCGGCATGATCCGCATGTTAAGCAGGTCGAGTTCCACGATCTCGATGTTGCCGTCTGCAAAGCACCGCTCCAACTCGGCCTTTTCCCGACGATACAACGACCAGAATCGCTTCCACTCTTTCTTCTTTCTGGGAGACGGGACGCGCATTTTCCAGTGCACGTATTCACATTCTTTACCGCAGAGAGCGCATTGGACGGTTCCGACGTAGTTTTGGTCACGCCGGTAGGTCTTCCCGCACTCGATGCATGCCCATGTTCTGTTACTCATCGTGTCTGGCGGTTCATCAGTGTATGTAGGGTTTCCTGTAACATGGGGGCAGTGAAGTCATTGCCCGGCCGAGTTGTGACAAACGGGCAGGTCGGACGCCTGCCTCCCACAGTAACACTTGTGGCACAGGTCCGAGCATTCCTGCCATCTTGGTTGCAATATCCGCTGAAGTCGGAGGGTTGTCAATACAAATGCTCCCTTTCCAGTCGTGCGCATCGAGTTCGCCTGAAAAGCGGGCTACCGGTGCACTGAAGAAGGGTCAGGCGGGACGCCTGCCGCCCACGGGAGGTGCGTGGCCCGGACAGGCCCGGTTTGCGTACCAGAAAGAAAGGCGCCCGACGGTGCTATGCACTATCAGGCGCCTTAAGGGGTGGGGGGAAATCAATACTATTTCAGTAGCATCATCTTCTTTGTTGCATGAAAATCAGCGGCTTCCAGGCGGTAGAGATACACGCCGGAGGCGGCCGTGTTACCATTGGCCGTGCAGCCATCCCACTCGATCGTGACGCTTCCGGCAGCACTGCTACCGGTGAACTCGCGAACCACAGCGCCATTGATGTTGTAGATTGTCAGGCGCCAGTCGGCCTGGTCGGCCAGCGAGAAGCTGATCGACGTGGTCGGGTTGAACGGGTTCGGGTAGTTCTGGTCCAGCGTCCAGGTCGTGGGCACTTCGGTCGTCTTGGCCAGCACCTCATACGGGCGACCGTTGTAGTCGGCAGCGTCGGCCTTGGCGAGTTCCATACGACCCTCGCCACTGGTGACGATCTCAAGCAGGCTGTGGGCGCCGGCATTGATACGTTCTGATTCCATACTGTGGATCAGTATCCGGAGCTGGTTGTTCTCCACGGCCCAGCTCAAGTCCATATTGGCGGCATCGGCCCCAAGACGGACAGCGTCGACAGAGATCGCATCCTTCAGATCGAACACGAAGTGTACACCACCGATATCATCGCTGGTGGTCGACCTGATTTCGGTTATACCATCGGTCTGCTCCGTGGTGAGCTTCATTGGCTCCTCTATCGGGACGACCTTACCACTGACAGGGTCAGCCTCACCGGTAATAATGCGGATAAGCAGGACCAGGTCGGCGACGGTCAAGGTCAGGCCATCGGCGTTGACATCGGAGGCCGCGATTTGGCCGGCCAGATTGATGACAAAGACGCGCAGGCCGTATACGAAGTAGTTGCTATAGAGCACGGCGTCGGCGATTTCGTAGGCGACATCGTTGAGGTTCAGATCGCCGCGATCGTCAATGGAATCCGGGTCGAAGATGCAGATGCCGCCGTTGATGAACTCAAGGCAACGGATAGGTGTCACCTTGTCTCCCACCATACATGGGTCATCGGGAGCACCGTACTTGGTACCGGGGAACGACGGACGGGAGGACTCGGGGTAACCGATGTCATCGTCCTCATTCCAGAGCGTATCCATCTCCGGATTCAGGATATACAGGTCAACGAACAGATCATCACCGGACTTTGACGACAACGCGTTATCGCCGCATTCGTACCAGATGAACTCTATCGGCAGATAGGTGCCGAAGTCTGGCTGGTAACTTGATATCTGGAAGCGCATAGTACCAAGGACACCTTCTGGCGTGAAAGCCTCATCGCTGGGATGGCTGGCACCATTGTTGATATCCGCAATACCGATCACACCAACCAGTCCGGGGGGACATCCGCTGCCACAAGCGGGACTGGTATAGGTGGTGGTGAAGTACTCCCATTCGGCGACGGCGTCACCCTTGACGACAGGTGTTGGCAGGCTCATCAGCGAGGGATCGAAGAGCATCATGAGCTTGAAGCCACCAATTTCTTCAAAGGTCTCGACCATGATATTGACGTCCTTGGTCACACCTACGACCGAACACGTATCGGAATCGATCCAAATACGGGCGCAGAGTTCGCAGTCCTCATCTTCATTGATCTCGACCCAGAAGGACTCGGTTACGGTATCGCAGCCATCAGTGACACGGAAGCAGAACTCATACATGCCGTAATAGTCCGGAATGAAACACACCTTACCGGTGCTGTCGGTAAGCTGCTCAAACGCGCCCGGCACGCCACAGGTCTGCTCGATTACCGGCGTGCTTTCCAGGTCGCGGAACTTGATGTCGTAGCAGATCTCCAGAGAATCATCGAGACACAACGTATGCGACAGGTTGGCTGTCGGCAGTTCCAGTTCCGGAGCGGTATCTTCAATGATATTGAGATAAACGGTGCAACTTGTCTCACCGCAGAAACCGCTGGCCCAGATAGTAACATCCAGTTCACCGGCCTCGGTAATCGGCACGCAGACGGTACCGTTGTCGTAGGTACCACCGTGACTGACGGAATCAACCTGTGCATCGGTACCGGTTAGCTCGATGTCCCAGCAGAGCTCGGTCGGCTCAACCAGACACATGAGCGTATCAATCGGACCGGGACAGGTCAGTACTGGCGGTTCGCCGATATTGATCGTTAGGTCGAAGTAGGCAGTATCGGAGCCACAGAGCGCATCGGCAATGATACGAATCTCGGTTGTTCCGCTCTCATCGGCCCAGAAGCAGAACTGCTCGTTCTCGGCATCAAACCAGCCAAAGGGGCTGATGGAGATTTCGGCCGAAGCCGGACTATAACCATTGTGCGGGACACAGATTGTGTCGGAGGCACAGAGGTCGAAGACCTGGTCCAGTATCGGTTGAATGCTTGCAGCACCGCCGAGAGTCATCGTGACAATAGTCGTATCGGCATCCTGTGCGCCACAGGCATCGGTCGCTGTGAAGATGATGGTATCGACACCGAAATCTGTGGGCGTGTAGCACCACTGGTTATCTGTGATCTCGCCGACAGTAACGGTGACCTCCACGAGGTTACCATCCACATCGCTGGTGTCAATGGTCAGGCATATTTCAGGGAGCTCACAGGCGACCAGACTGGTATCGGGCGGAGCAGTCATAAGCGGGTCAGAATTGAAATCTACAACGATTTCAGTACTGCATGTCGCTTCACTGCACTGGCCAATGGCCGTCAAGCTTACGGTATACGTGCCCGGCTCGGTAGCCGTGAAAAACACGCTGTCATTCTGAATAGAGGCACCTTCAGGAGAAGTAACGACCACAGAGTCATACGGGCCGCCAACACTGAAGGCATATGCCAGAGTGGTATCATCGCAGGCCAATACGGTATCGGGCGATGGGCACTCGATTGTCACCGGATCAGGAATGGTGACATTGAGCTGTACAATACAGGTATCTGAGTTACAGTCGGCGTCGCCGTAGACAGTATCGACATACGTCCCGGAACCGGTGACGTTGAAGCACAGCAGACCGTCGGCCCAGGTAGCGTTACCTGAAGTGGTGACGGTGTAGCCGACACCGTTGACATCGAGCGGCACACAGATTTCGCCGGGTTCACATGTACTGGTGTCGAACGGCTCCTCGGGGCAAACGATGTCGACCCAGTTGCCACCCTCGACCACGAGGCAGAACTCGGTAGTGTCGGCGGCGAAGCACTCGTCGATCGCGATGACTTCGAAGCAGTAGCGTCCGGAGGTGTCCGGCATGAAGCACACTTCGCCGGTAACATCGTTATAGGTACCGAGATTGGTTACAATCTCGGCCAGATTGTTGTCAATATCATCGGCCTCAATCGGGATGCAAATCTCTACCGGCTCACACTGACTGTAGAGTGTATCCTCAAGCAGATGCGTGATGGTTGGCGGGGTGTTTGGCTCGATGAGAATCTCAATGCTGTCGCGGTCGCTGGCGCCACACTCATCGAACGCTTCAACGGCAAAGCCATACAATCCGGGGCCGTCGGGCGTGAAACACACCTGGCTGTAAAGCGGATCGAACGTGTAGCCTTCGGTCACGATAACTGACTCGAGGTTGGCGTCACGATCGGAGATAGCAACAGGGATGCACACCTGCTCGTCTTCGCATACAGCCATGGTATCTGACGGCGGCAGGACGACGATCGGCGGCTTGTTACAGACCAGCTTGGCGGTGAACTCACAGAAGTAATCATTGCACTCGGTCGAGAAACTGACCGTGATACGGTTTTCCGTAGCGCATTCGGCATAGAAGCAAATCGTGCTGTCCTCGGCGTTGTACCAGGTATTGATACCGGTGACGGTAGGCTCGATTCCCTCAGGAATACCGTAGATCGGGAAACAGAAGGTATCCAGCTCACAGCAGAAAATGGTGGTATCAGGGGGGCAAACCAGCTCGATATCCTGGTCGGTCATTACCGTGATATATGCCGTATGGGTGGCTGTGCCGCCACACAGATCGGATGCGGAGACTGTAATCTCATAAGTGCCACCATCGTACGGAATGAAGCACACCGTGCCGGCCTCAGGATCCCAGGTGCCACCCTCGACAACTATCGAGGAAGAATCAAGGTCGCCATCGGGATCGGTAATGCTCAGCGGGAGACAGATCTCTACTGGACCGCAGAGGTAGACAGTAGTATCGGGGATATCGATAACCGGCGGGTTGCTGCCGTCACCGGTGATGAGAATCTCGCAGGTGTCGGTACGGCCACAGATATCGGCAACCTCAACGGCCAATAGGGCCTCGGTGATTCCTGCGGCCTCGAAACAGACCGAAGTCCCCTCGATCCAGGCGTTACCGCTGAAGTCCAGGATGCTGAGTGACAGCGGCTCCTGGTCGGGATCGTAAACCTGCAGGTCCAGACAAACGGTGTCATCGGTACACCCGACGGAAACCTCACCGGGACACTCGACAAAGATCGGGGGACGGTTGATGGTAACCGTAATATTCACGGTATCCGGATCGCAGGGAGGAGTAGGACGCTCACCGTCACTGGGGATACAATCATCGATAAGGCAAAACACAAACGTGTAGGTAGCCGAATCAACATCTTCAGGCAGGAAACACACCCGTCCGGAGCTGTCGGTCAGCTGTTCCAGGGTCCCGGGACCTTCCCACATGAGAATAGTCACGGAATCGCCTTCGGGATCGGAAGCGAATATATCGAAACAAATGGTATCCGGTTCGCAAAGCACAACGGTCGAATCAAAGCCACTGAATTCAGGAGGCTCGTTGAGCGTCAGCGTGTCATAGATCATGGCGGTATCGGCACCGCAAAGGTCGGCTACCTCAACCATGAATGAATGAACGCCCGGCTCGGAGGCGGTATAGGTCAGGATGCCGGAGGAAGCATCGATAGACCCATCGCCGGAAAGCAACGAAAAGCTCAGCTCGTCATCATCGGGATCATCCGCAACGATCTGCAGTTCCCGATCGAATGGCGGATCACACAAGGTGGCAGCGAAGAACTGATCCTCGATAGTCGGCGGTAAGTCCTGGAAAACCACGTATGTGTGATAATACGAGGAGATATATTCACCCTCGTAGGTCAGGTGCAGGGTTGCATAGTAGGTGCCGGCGGTGTCGGGGGTAAAGGAGTAGATCCCCAGCAACGGTCCGGGCCGGTCCAGGGTCAGATCTCCAATACCACTGTGGACAACCAGCTCCAGAGCCGGATCCTGAGCGGAATCACTTATTACGACGGTGGTGTCGACAATTGTCTCACCGAGACAAATAAAGAAGGTGTCGACCTCCGTCGGTGGCGTTTTCTGCCAGCCGTAGTCAGAACCAATACCTGTGTCGTCTCTCGTCGAGAGGCGATCGGAGATGTTGTCCGGACTGCCAGCCGCAAAAGCGGCGCTGCAGAGAAGCATGGATGTAAACAACAACAGCAGGCTGATTCTTGCGAAACCGGATATTTTCATCTTTCCTCCAAGATGGATTTGCCGTCAGGCAAACTTCACACCCCTAAATCGGGCTGCACCGATGGTGCAGCTATACATAGCAAAAGGGCCACGTCGACCCTTAAGTACAGTTCCATTTATGTTCAATAAAAGCTGCCTGTTTAGCAGTAGAGTGCAGTATACTCTGTGAGCAAACCAAGGCGCATTTTCAACCATTTCAATATACCTTTGGCAACATAAAAGTCAAGGCAATTAGCCGTGTTCATCCAGGTCATTGCAAGAATCGGGCCAACATACAATGGACTGTATTTCAATGACTTAGACGACAGAAATGGGAGAGGATGCATCTCACAGTCCAATATATGAAATGGGTGTAATACTTTGTGCTGTTGTTTGCGCGGTGGATCAGGATCGAAGTGTCAGGACTTGTCAACAAAAATCTATGGTTCAGTGAGTTAACACATTTCTTGCGCCGAGCAAGGAGAACCTATCTGCTGTGCAGGTATGGAGTAAGGCAGTTGAGGGGTGCTTGTCCGCAACTTGCACACAAGAAAGGGCGACCAATTTGGTCGCCCTTCAAGAGAATCATAAGGAAGGTGGCTGCCTCATTTGCCATCGCCACCGAGAATGATCGGCAGGCTACCGGCTTCATTGCCAATAATGACGATCTTCGTGTTTTCAGATTCGGCGATCTTCAATGTAGCTTCAATTCCCTTCCACTTGAGCAGCGACGGAGTGATACCTGCCGAAACAATCTGCTGGAAATCGGCGATACCCTGCGCCTCGATCCGTTTGCGTTCAGCTTCCTTTCGTTCACGATCAATGGTGAATTCCATCTTTTCAGCTTCTTGGGCGGCACTCAGCTTGAAATTGATTGCCTCGGAGATTTTTGGTGGAATCTGCACATCTCGAATCAGGACGTTATCGATATGGATGTGCTTGCCCGAAAGCTCCTCCTGAAGTTCATCGAAAAGCGCCGCGGCCACCTCTTCCCGTTTCGTGGAGTAGATCTCCTCTGGTTTGTAGCGACCGGCCACGGACCGTGCTATTGCCCGCAAGTTCGGCGCAATGGAAACGGCGTAGTAGTTGGGCCCAAGGGTAACCTGCAGGCTGTCGAGTTTCTGTTCCACGGGCCGGTATAGCACGGAGACTTCCAACTTGATGGTGGCGCCGTCGGACGACAGCACCTGCAGCATTTCTTTCTTCTCCTGAATCTGCGTCTGGTAGACGAACATGCTATTCCAGGGCAGATGCCAAGCGAAGCCTTCGGGATAGATGTTGCCAAATTCGGTACCGTCACCGAACTTGGAATAGAACACTCCGCGGTGTCCTGATGGCACCTGGGTGCCGCAGCCAATCATGAGCAGTCCGATCATGGCCAGAAGGATGAGTTGTCGGCGCTTGAAGGCCGGCGCTTTGCGTGTCATGGTACTTACCTCCATGTAGTGTGAATATTGAAATGGATCTTATTGACCAATTCTGTGATATATATCCGTTTCACTCCTTGCGTATTCAACTAAAACAGCAATTCGGGCAACGGAGTGCCACCTTTCGACATAGGGATAGGACGAACTGGGGAGTCTGTGGAAGAGACGACTACTGCTCAACGTGGAAGGGTGCACACCATCCCTGATGAGTGATGTTTTCCGGCCTCACCTGACTGTAGCGGATTTGCTGCAAGTACAGTACATTGTACCGGCGGGGGTTATTGTCTCGGGTATCGACAACGCCATAGAAACGATCCTCAAGCACTTGCTTGTCCAGAGCCTGGGTCACGAACCCGGTATCACTCTCAAAAACAACAAGCTGATAGCGATCAAGACCGGTGAGAAAGTCTCCAATGATCTCAAGGGAATCGCCGTTGTCGATGGTAGGAATCTGTGTCAAAGGGGTGTAGGCATAGGTTGTCTGAAACGGCCGGGGATCACCGGCATCGTTTGTAACATAGTCCGGCGGGGAAACATCGGTATAGAGCTTGTAGTACACCTGCCTTTCATAAGTGGTGGGATCGCCCTGAAAAGTGGTGCCGCTTTCACTGGTGATGTTAATGTCGGCCGGGGAGAGCGGATAACCGCCGTTGTAACCCCACAGACGCCACCCGGCATATGCTCGAGTATCATCGCCCACCTTCGCAAACAGGCCATAGCGAGTGAGTCGACGATCATGGATAACGACATCGGTGTCGCCGGGCTCGGGCCCCAGGATCGTTACCTGGACGTCCCACTCGTCTTGCACTATTGCCTCGGCGATCCTGCCGGTACCGTCGGCAGTCTCAAATTCTGTCGTCAAGTTGTCGGCGGCGTGCAGGTCAATCGTAACAATCCGCTCGAAACTCAGGAGCGAATCCCGGTATACGAGTGAGCCGACGTAGTACGGCTCGTCCGGGATGAACCCCTCAGTCCGAAACAGCTCAACACCTGCATCGCTGGTGGCAATATTGCGCCGAATCTCTTCGCGATCATCGATGAAGGTAGACTCACGCTCGGAGCAGCCAATCATCATCATCACGATCACAGCCGAGAGCAGCAGGAGTACCAGAACCGTTGATCTGTCTGTTGTCATATTGCTATTTCCGCTTCCTTTTCTTGTTGAACTTGGTCCGCCGATTGAGCTCCTCGATTTCATCGCGGATCAAAGCGGCGGTTTCGAAATCGAGATTCTCGGCGGCGTTTCGCATAGCCTTTGTCATGAAGGCAATGCGGTCCTCAAGGCTCATCAAATCGAAACTCTCCGGCTTATCGAATGTTGGTTCGACCTCTGTCCTGGAGTCGGCAAACTGGGTCGTCCGGAGAATCTCCTCCCTGGTCTTGTAGACGGTTTCGGGGTTGATATTGTGCGCTTCGTTGTATTCAAGCTGCCTCGCGCGACGGCGATTGGTTTCATTGATGGCAAACGCCATGGAATCGGTAATCCTGTCAGCATAGAGGATAACCTCGCCTCCCTTGTTACGGGCGGCGCGCCCGGCAGTCTGGATCAGGGAGCGTGCGGATCGCAGGAAGCCCTCCTTGTCGGCATCGAGGATCGCCACCAGCGACACCTCGGGCAGGTCCAGCCCCTCACGCAGCAGGTTGACGCCGACGAGGATATCGTACTCGGCCAGCCGCAGGTCCCTGATGATGCCGGTGCGGTCGATGGCATCGATTTCACTGTGAAGATATCGCACTCGCAACCCGGCCCTGGACATGTACTCCGTGAGGTCCTCAGCCATTCGTTTAGTAAGAGTTGTCACCAGCACCCGCTCCCCTTTGCCTGAGCGCTCTCTTGCCTGTTCCAGCAGGTCATCGACCTGTGTGCCGAGCGGCTTGACGGTAATGACCGGGTCCAGCAGACCGGTGGGACGAATGACCTGTTCGACCACCACCCCCTCACACTTCTCCAACTCGTAGTCACCGGGCGTGGCTGAGATGTAGATGGTGCGGTTCTGCAGTGATTCGAATTCCTCGAAGAACAGCGGGCGGTTATCCAGCGCCGAGGGCAACCGAAAACCGTGTTCCACCAGCACCTCCTTGCGGCTCTTGTCGCCGGCGAACATGGCGCGAAGTTGCGGGAGTGTCTGATGGGATTCATCGATGATAGTCACGAAATCATCGGGAAAGAAATCGATCAGACAGAACGGCCTCTCCCCCGTCTTGCGACCGGTAAGGTGCCGTGAGTAGTTCTCGATGCCGGCGCAATAGCCGACCTCCTTGAGCATTTCAAGATCATACTTGGTGCGAGATTCCAACCGCTGGGCCTCGAGCAACTTATCCAGTTGACGGAAGACTTCCAACTGGTCCTTGAGTTCCTGCTTGATGTTTCCGATCGCCTGTTCGAGTTGGGGTTTTGAGGTAACGAAGTGCTTGGCCGGATAGATGGCCAGGCGGTCGCGCTCACCGATGATCTCGCCGGTGAGCGGATGGATCTCGGTGATACGCTCGATTTCATCACCGAAGAACTCTATGCGGAAGGCATTCTCGTAATAGGCTGGGATAATCTCTATGGTATCGCCGCGTACGCGGAAGTTGCCGCGAGAGAAGTCGACATCGTTGCGATTGTAATGGATATCGATCAGCCGCCGGATAACGTGGTCACGGTCCTGTTCATCGCCAGGATGCAGCAACAGGAACTGCCGTTTGTATTCCGATGGCGAGCCGAGGCCGTAGATACAGGAAACAGAAGCAACGATGATCACATCGCGTCGGTCCAAGAGCGAGGCGGTGGCCCGAAGACGCAGGCGGTCAATGTCCTCATTGACGGAGGTGTCCTTTTCAATGAACGTGTCGGTGGTGGGGACATAGGCCTCGGGTTGATAGTAGTCATAGTAGCTGATGAAGAACTCGACTGCGTTCTCCGGAAAGAAAGCCTTCAACTCACCGTAGAGCTGGGCCGCCAGGGTCTTGTTGTGTGAGATGACCAGAGTCGGTCGGCCAAACTGGGCGATGACATTAGCGATGGTAAAGGTCTTGCCGGAACCGGTAACGCCAAGAAGAGTCTGGTACTTTTGTTCCTGCTCAAGTCCTTTGAGCAGTTCCCTGATAGCCTGTGGCTGGTCACCCTTCGGGGCGTACGATGACACGAGCTTGAACGGTGAAGACTCGGTTGTAACGGACGAATGGCTCATAAGCTCCACATTCTGGTCGATTCAGGGCCAACTACTATCTCAGAATTGATACGCAGATAACTAATATACGATCCTGCTTGAGGCGAACAATCACAAAGAGCGATCGTATTATCTGCTATTCAGGCGGGAACATCAGCCGTGTCTGATAGTCTAAACACGTGGAATCCGGATTCGGTTTGCGAGAGGGTATGCAGTTTTGCCTTGACTTATGCGCCGATTTTCATAGGATTAGTGATTTGGCTGGAATAAGACAACAGTCTATGTAGTTGGAGGATAAAGGCAAATGTACGCTGTTTTTCAAGTTTCCGGATTCCAGTTTGCGGCTGAGGAGGGCGATGTCCTCAAAGTACCCCATCAGGCGGTCGAGCCGGGCGAGAAACTGGATATCAATGAGGTCATGATTATCCGCGATGGTGAAACATCAACGATTGGAACCCCGTTGATCGAGAATGCCTCGGTACAGGCCGAGATAGTGGGTCATGGCAAGGGCGACAAGGTGCTCATCTACAAGTATAAGCGCCGCACCAAGTACCGTCGCACCCAGGGTCACCGCCAGGATTACTCGGAGATCAAAGTCAACAAGATCGTTGCCCCATAACAGAAGCGACACCTGACTCTATGGATCATTGCCGGGCACGGATAGCTCATCTGATATTTGCAATTGTGGTTGGTCTGTTTTGCTTGCCCCCCATGGCAGCGGCACAGACCGACTATACGGTAGTCGACATTGAAACAGTCGGCAATCGCGTGGCCAGCGAGGCTCTCATTCTTGGGGTTTCCTCGCTGGAGGTCGGTGAGAGGCTGACGCCCGGTGCGGTCGCCGAGACTGTCAGGCGCCTGTACGGTCTGGGCATCTTTCGCGATGTCAGAATCGAAGGAAAAGAAGTTCCCGGCGGCTTGAAGGTCAC
>CAZXRO010000016.1:0-23067 GCA_964642435.1 uncultured Ignavibacteriales bacterium | reverse complement strand
ATCACACGAAATCTGCAAAGGATCGTACTCAAGGGGCAACCCCAGCGCCTTGATCTCGTTGAGCGCTGTCAACTCAACCAGGAGCCCCACCGCTTCTCCAATCTCGGCTTCCGCATTACGAATCCGCAAAGAATCGACATCAAAGCTCGGCGTACCAACCTGGATCAGCCCCGGCAATACCACCGGCATCCGGGTCTCACCCGAGACAAACTCGACTTCAGCACAGGAAACGCTGCAAAAGGTATCTATTGTGCAGTATCCATCTGTCGCCGATGCCTCAAAATACACATGACCCAGGCCATACACCCCTGGCGCAAGAAACGTATCCGGACTCAGACACTCGAAATCGAATCTGATCTCCCCTGCAAATGGATCGTGCTGTACGGAGCGATCCATATAGAACGGTAACGTGAATGACGGATAGACCGAATCGACTGCCAGCACCGATGGATCATACCTGATAGGAACACTGATTCTCGTCGCGGCATGATGTAACCGCATCTCCACCCAAAGGGTCCAGCTCTGCCCGACATCGAGCGTGGCTCCCGACAGCAAGAGAGTATCCAGGGCAACCACGCTGTAGTCGCACGTGACCACGGCTGACTGCTGGATATTGAACGCTCCGCTGTCCGTCACTGTTATCAGTGCGGAGTTGATTCCCTCCGCAAGTAGCGATGGATTCACGCTCAGCATGATCTGATAGCCATCGCCACCAGAAGACTGTCCAAGGTTGAGCCAGGGAGCATCGACCTCAGCCACCCACGAAAGAACGCCCGCACCCAGGTTCACGACCGTAAGATCCGCCGTTTCCTGGCTGAGATTGGTCGCCTCCAGATGCACGCTATCCGGCTGGATACCGATCACCGGCACATTGTTGACCACCTCCACGTGCATCCAGACGGTGTCCGGACTGCTCATGGCATTCGGTGCACTCACCACCACCGGCGCCCAGTGATCACCGGCGGCCAGACTAACCGCATTCACGGTTACCTCCACCGACGTCGGGGCGGCGCCTCCTGTCGTTGAAACACTGACCCAGGGGGAACTCTCTACCACGGAGAACGTCAGCGTTCCCTCGGCACCGTTACTCACGTCGAACGCCGCAGACTGCTCCTGGTCCATACCCAGAGCCGCCGCAAAATGCAATGTGTCCGGGGCCACTACCAGGATAGGCGCCGTCACATCGAGACGAACCGACACCACGTACGTCGAGTCGGAGTTCACGCTGTCGCTCACCAACAAGGCACCAAAGTACGACCCATAATCCAGGCCGTTGTCATTGACAGAGACCATTACTGTGTCGGGCGTCGTACTCGTCTCCGGCGAGAACGAAAGCCAGTTGTTGTATGAGTCCACCTCGAAGTATAGCCGATTGTATCCAACGTCCTGCACCACGATCCCCTGCGCCTCAGGCAAGGCTCCACCACGCTGCATGGAGAACTGAAGCAACCTCGGCTGTATGTCGAGCGCCGGGTCATTGTATTTGGTCACCGAGGCATAAATGTCGAAGTTGCCGTTGCGACGGTCCACCCACGTGACATAACGGTAGCTGCCATCGAGGGCAACATCGGCGCGAAGCTGCGCCGAGTCCGGATCGCTGTTGGCTGTGAAATTCTCCTCGCGCACAACGCCGTCGACATCAATCATCTGCCCCCGGATATCCCACGAAGAAATCCCGGAGTCTGACCAGATAATAGCCACGTTCCCCATGCGATCGGCACCGATAGCCACCTCGCGCTGGGCACGGTCCGATTGGTCAGTGTTGATCTTGATGTTCGGCGTCACGGCGTTCATGTTGGTGTCAATCTTGGCCGCATAGATATCCGGGTTGGCCGGATAGATCCCGTTGCGCCAGTCTACCCACACGACAGTGAAATGTCCGGCGCCATCCGTGGCCACATCAGGGTACGCCTGCCGCCTGGTGGTGCCATCAAGATTCACTTTGTAATTGGCACCGAGCGATACGCCCATCGAATCAAACCGCTGCACGTAGATATCATCGTGGCCGGTGCGGTTGTCATACCACGTCACCACGAACCAGCCCTCTGACGAGGCGGACACTCGAGGTGCGTGCTGCTGAGCACTCCCGGCATCATCATTGACCTTGAAATTCCCCCCAATCAGACTACCATCGGACGCAATAAGCTGGCCATAGATGTCCCAGTTGTCGTTGCGACGGTCAGCCCAGACAACAATCCCCGTCCCCCACGTCGATAGCGATATATCCGGTTGCTCCTTGGTCGTATCCGGCCACGAGGTCGTGATCTCCACATTGCTGCCTACTGGAGCACCAAAGGGATCATAGCGCTGATAGAACACATCGGGATTGAAGGGATACGTCCCGGTACGATAATCCGTCCAGACCACACCATAGTAGCCAAGAATATCGCTCGCCACCGACGGTTGATGCTGAAATGATGCGTCCGGATCATCATTGACCCGGACATTGCCACCCACAGCGTTGGCATCACTGTCATAGCGCTGCATGAAGATGTCTGGCGTACCATCGCGACTGTCCACCCACACGATAGCAAACCGACGATCCCCCGATACTGCAATACGCGGATAGTTCTGCTCGGCCAGGCCACCATCGGTGTTGACCCTGAAGTCCGGCTTGTCGGCTCGCACAAAAGAGCCCAACGCGAGCACGGCCACCGCCACTGTTATGGCGAACGTACGAATACTCATCCGCCCACCATTACGCAAAAAGAGTGCCCATCGCATTCGATGAGCACTCTCTCTATCGCTTCAGGCAGGCAATAAACTGGCAATCAACCAGTTGCATTGTGCCTGCTGTATTTGTCGAGGGGGAACAGGTCAGGCGTTGTTCGTCACGACACGGAAAACCATTCCGCCCCGATAGTGCAGTGCCTTCCCTGCGCTAAAGACCCTGATCAGACTTTTTTCTTCTTGTGACGATTCGCGCGTCTGCGTTTTTTGCGCTTGTGGGTCTTGATTTTCAAACGTTTGCGTTTCTTACCGCTGGACATCAATCCTCCAAACTACATGTGTAGCGTCAAATGGGTATCTTCGTGATCATGTTCTTAAACTCATTCGACGGCTTGAAAACCGGCACCTTGCGATCAGGCACAGGCACCACTTCACCCGTGCGCGGATTGCGCGCCTTGCGGGCCTTGCGCAACTTGATCTTGAAAGTACCAAAGCCGCGAATCTCAATATTGTGACCGCTCTCAAGCGACTTCTTTACGGTATCCAGAAACGAGTCTACGACGACCGCAACGTCGGTCCGAGTCAGTCCTGTCTTTTCGGCTACTCTCTCGACTAGATCTGCCTTGGTCACAGTGTCCTCCCTCGACAAAACCGTCTATGACATTACTTAAATTCCTTGTCGAATCGCCCGAGTCATCCCCAGCTTAGACACAGGTATAACTCTATGCGAGAGGTAAGGATACAACAAATGCCCGAACTTGAAAAGGAAAAAATGCCGAAACAAGCGAATTCGGGGCGATTTTTCTAACTTACAGCGGCCCTTATTGATACAAATACATCAGCTCAGGACCCGTCTGGGGCCGCGAAACGGCCCTCGAAACCCCGGAAAACGCACCGCCCAGCAAATCGAAAATCGTCACTTCCCGACGCTTATACGGCCTGACAACCTTCGGCTCACCAGTGATATCAGCCAGATTAGCCGCTATATCGACAGCTTCAGTCAGCCCACCCAGAGTATCCACCAGACCTAAGTTATACGCCTGATGGCCCGTATAGATCGATCCATCGGCAAGCGGACGTATGGCGTCCTCATCCAACCCCCTACCCTCGGAGATAGCCAAAATGAACTGCTCGTGTGTGTCCATCACCACCGATGGAAGCATCAGCCGCTCTTCACCGGTCATCTCACGATCAAGCGAACCGACATCCTTGAGGTCACCGGCCTTGATCGTCTCCTGACTAATCCCAATCTTCTCCATCAGGCCACCGGCCGTGTAAAACTGCATGATTACACCGATTGAGCCGGTCAGCGTCCCCGGGTTGGCGACAATCACATCAGCGGGACAGGAAATGTAATACCCCCCACTGGCCGCTACCGACGCCATCGAAACGACCACCGGTTTGGTATCACGCGCGCGATTGACAGCATCGTAGACCTCCTGCGAAATCGCCACTCCACCGCCAGGCGAATTGACGTGCAGGACGATCGCCTTGATATTCCCCGCACCGGTCCAGTCCTCCAATTGCTCAATCACCTTGCGTCCGAGCGTCTCATCAAGAACGCCGAATACCTCAACAATCCCTACATTCCCCCCCAAACCGGCGAACTCCAATTCACCGCCGCCAGAGGCCAGCGAAATGAACATCAACCCGAAGAAACCCAGCGCGAGAAAAAACAGGACAACGATTATCGCCCCAATTACAATATGCCGTCTCTGAGCCATACTCTTCTCTTCCGCCCTCAATTGGTATAGATCTTCAAGACCTGTCCGATCTGTAGATGATTTGGATCGGTAATGGAATTATTGGCGATTATGCGATGAATCGTTGTGCGGTATCGCGAAGCGATCCGAGACAGCGACTCGCCCCGACGAACCTTGTGCACCAAGTACCGGGGGACATCCCCCTTGACCCGCAATTCCTGACCCGGATAAATGCGGCTGGAACGGCCCATGCTGTTCAATTGGCGAAGACTGGTAGTGGTCGTGCCGAACATGCGGGCGATATCCCACAACGTATCGCCTTTGCGCACTTTGTAGGTGCTGACAATCGAACCGGATGACTCTGAGGATTTCGCAATTGGTACCGGTGTATCGTGGCTGGCATAGACCTTCTGCGAGGACTTGGTATTCTTGTCTTTCATGCGGGTGGCGTTGGACGGAATCTTCAACCGCTGGCCCACATAGATCCGGGAGCCACGCTCGACATAGTTTATCCGACGAAGGTCACCAACAGTCGTTCCAAACGCACGCGCAATATCCCACAAAGTGTCGCCGCCTTCAACCACATACATGCCATTCTCAGCCTTGTAATCGTGGCTCTTGCGCAAACCCCGGGAACTGTGATCGAGCGGGACCGGTACAATCAACTTTTTGCCGGCATAGATGATCGACCGACGGTACAGATTATTGGCCTCCATTATCGCGTACTGGCTGACACCGTAACGGGACGCGATAGTGCTGATTGTCTCTCCGCGCCGGATGCTGTGCTGAACCCAACTGGTCTCTTTCGGCGAAGGCATGGACTCATACGATGCCCAGAACTTGTCCTTACTCCCCACCGGGATCTTCAACTTGTAGTTCTTGGTGTTCGGCGGCGTGTACTTGCGCAGAAGCTCCGGATTGAGCACCTTGAGATCCTCCAGCGAACACCCAATCTCGTCCGCTACTACCGACAACTCAAGACACTTGTCAATCTCCACCTCGTCCCAGTAAAGCGGCGGCTCGTACTCGATATCTGTGAAACCATACTTCTCTGGGTTCTTGGCCAGCACCGCCGCGGCCATGATGAAAGGCACGTAGTCCATGGTCTGGCGCCGCAGGTGAAGATCCCAGAAATCACGGGTCCCCTGCTTCTTGATCTGGCGCCCCACCCGTCCCGGACCACCATTGTAGGCAGCAAAGGCCAACTCCCACGAACCAAACTGCGCATACAAATCCCTCAGAAACTGACAGGCAGCGTGAGTCGATTTAATCGGGTCCTTCCGCTCATCCATCCACCAACTGCGATTCAGGTTATACATCCGGCCGGTTGACGCGATGAACTGCCACAGCCCCATCGCACGCGCCCACGAATAGGCATGAGGATTGTAACCAGATTCAATCAGCGACAGGTAAACCAGATCCTCGGGCAACCCATACTCCCGAATAATCTCAAGCATCATCGGTTTATACTTGGTCGAACGGCGCAGGTACTTCTCGAATGCTTCACGCGCTACGGTCTGGAAATAGACCATTGACTTCTTCACCCGCTCGTTCATGGTGATCGGAATGTCATACGTGATCTCCGGCATTTCCTCCTTGAAGACCACCAGCGAATCCCGATCCAGATTACCGGCAATATCACCATACCGTTCCACAAGGGCCGAAGGCGAAATGTCCTCAACCAGCGTGCCCAGAGACCTCAGCGTAACTCGGTAATCGGCTACCAGATGGTCCAATAACTCGCCATACTTGACAGCCTCCGGCGTCAAAACCGAATCCGACTCAACATCAAGCTGGGCCAAAATCTTCAGGGCCTTCTCGAAGTAGTACTGAGCTTCTTCCCAGCTGGCCTCACGATTCGCAATCACACCCATCGCGTGATACTCTTCCGCAAGATCAAACTGACGCCAGATCTCATCATCAACCGCTGAAGCGGAATCATCGATATCGCTCTGCCCGACATAAATCAGGTCGCTCGAATCACCCTCCGCCAGAACATCACGCTCGATCTCAGCCGTATCCTTCTGCAACAAATGAGCCGCCGTGCCCACAACGGTATCAGCTGACTGATAATCTGTCGAGGCAACAACCGTTCTCGAGGCCGCGGCCTCATTCTGCTGACCCTCGTCGACGGAGACAGCCACACTATCGGCGGTGACAATTTGCGTCGTGTCATCCGAGGGCGTCTCAGTCTTGGGGTTGGATCCATAGATTTGCGGGCTTCTCAGGCCGGCTGGAGTCGTACAGGCCGAGACAAATACGGCTACGAGCAACAGGCAGCAACACAGCAAGAAGTTAGATCTATTCACAGCCGATTATCCTCCGTCCATGTCGGGTATGTGCACAATAATAGCTATCTTCTCAGACTTATCGGAACCGCGGCGAACCATCTTAACCAATGAGCCCCACCGGTTTGAAAACTTATGAACCAACTGCTCCGGTGGTCAAGCTTTAAACACCGGATACGCACTAAATACGTTACAAGGTCGCCAAATATGCAGCCACAGCATCAATTACCTCACCCCGCGACTCGTAAATGTCACCGTGATCCAGTTTGCGGAACCAGGTCGACTGTCGCTTGGCATACCGACGAGTGTTCTGCTTGACCAAACTGACCGCCTCCTCAAGCGTAACCAGCTCGTCCAAATACTGCAATATTTCCTTATACCCGATAACATTGGCCGCGGCGATTCGATCCTTCCAGCCGGCAGCAATCAATGCCTGAACTTCCTCAAGCAGCCCCTGGTGCATCATCTGGTCCACCCGGGCGTTAATGACCTCATAGAGGTCCGATCGTGACGGCATCAGGCAGAAGTACCGAAACGCAAACGGGCTGCTCTTGTATGCTCCCGTAACCACCAGCTCCGATTTTGACTTGCCCGTCAGATAGAACATCTCCAGCGCACGTATGACCCTCACCTTGTTATTGGGGTGGATGACAGCCGCCTCCAACGGGTCAACCTCAGCCAGCCGATCGTGCATCCGCTGCGGCCCCAGCTTGTCCATCTGCTGTTCAAGTTCCTCCCGGATATCCATGTCCTCGGAATCAATCTCAACCACCCCCTCGGTAAGCGCCCGAAGGTACAACCCGGTTCCGCCCACCACCAATGGCACCTTCCCCCTGCCAAGTATGTCCTCGATTGCTGCCGTGGCATCATCGATAAACCGAAACGCCGTGTAACGCTCGCCCGGATCGATGACATCGATCACGTGAAACCTGGCACGGCGCTGCTCCTCGACGGTTGGCTTGGCCGTTCCAATCTCCAGCCGGCGAAGAATCTGCCGGGAGTCTGCCGAGACAATCTCGATGGGAAAGGTATCCGCCAGCTCCAGAGCAACTCCGGTCTTGCCCGTAGCCGTGGGACCACAAATGATCGGTATGGCCTGCCTTCTATCCACGGCCAAACTGCTTGTCGATATCGCTGCGGGTCAGCTTCACGAAGGTGGGCCGCCCATGCGGACAGGAATAGGCATTCTCACACGTAAGCAGCCGCTCCAACAGACCAACCGCCTGCTCATCGGATAGCCGATCTCCCGCCATAACGGCCGCCCGGCAAGCCATCGACTGCGCGATAGCCTTCTTCAGATCGAACCCCGCCTGTCGCAACGAACCAATATCATCGAGCACCTTCTGTACCACTACCTCAGGAGAACGACGAGTCAACACCGCCGGTACCGCCTGAATGTTGATCATCCGCCCTCCGAAAAACCCGATATCAAACCCCGATTCCTGAAGTGTCGGTCCAGCCTCTTCAAACACGGCCAGTTGTTCCGGACTAAGCTCCACCTGCGCCGGAAACAGTAGCTGCTGGGCATGAATACTCTGCTGGTCCAAACGTCGCAAGTTCTCCTCGTACAGCACCCGCTCATGGGCCGTGTGCTGATCGACAATATACAGATCATCGTGGCGCTGCAGCAGAAGATACAAATCGCCGAATCGCCCAACCAGGCGGAACCCGGCTTCATCCTCGCGCCCCCGATCAACACCGCCCGAAGCCGGCCCCTCTCCGTGATGTCCACTCTCAGACAGAATTTCGCCGGTTCGCATGTCCACACGCTCGCCGCCTGATTCGGTGACCTGCGGCAAGTCCTCGTGCAGGCGCGCAAAAGCCCTCGGATCATAATCCGGCGATGTCGCTCCCGGGATCCGACCGTCCGACTGTGTACCCGCCCCGAAACGAAACGAGAGCCGTTGCGCCCCCTCACCCCGGTCGGGCATCATCCCCGAGCCCTGCGGTGAGTGTGCCTGGTACGACGGAATAATCCCATCGGTGCGCATAGCCCGACGCACCAGGTGCCGAAGCCCGTCATGAATCTCGCGCTCGTGCGAGAGGCGGACCTCCGTCTTCGAGGGGTGCACATTGACATCAACCTGCGAGGGATCAATAGTGATCTGGACAGCGCCAATCGGGTAATTGCCACGCGGCAACAACTCTCCGAAACCCGACACCACGGCGTGCATCAGCGTTGGCGAATTCACGTAGCGCCCATTGATGAACAGATACAGCCCAAACCGATTCTGCTGAGCATGCTGCGGCGTGCTTACACATCCGGTCACCTCAACCGGTCCCGCGGGACCTGCAAATATCACATACTCCTTTGTCGACCCCAGCAACTCGCGCACCCGTTGCTCCAGCGTCTGCCCCTGTGGCCCAGCAAAGATCTGCCGGCCACCGCTTGAATACGAAAACGCGACGTCGGCCCGTCCCAGCGCCATAGCCATCGCCGTCCGTGAAAGATAGCGGGACTCGGCACTGTCACTCTTCAGGAATTTGCGTCGCGCCGGCGTATTGAAGAACAGATTGCGCACTTCAATCGTCGTCCCCGGCGGCGCCGCCACCGGCTTGACTGACTGCAACACCCCCCCCTCATAAATCACCTCCGTACCCACGTCCGAATCGGCACAGCGGGACACCATGCGAAGCTGCGACACAGAGGCAATCGATGGCAACGCCTCTCCCCTGAATCCAAACGAAAACAGATTCTCCAGATCTGCGAAATTGCTGATTTTCGAGGTCGCATGACGCGAAAATGCTATCTCTATCTGGTCCGGCTCAATGCCACACCCGTTGTCCACGATCTTTATCAGCTTCGTCCCGGACTTCTCGATCTCGATATCCACGCGCGTGGCGTCAGCATCGAGCGAATTCTCCACCAGTTCCTTGACTACCGCCGAGGGACGTTCCACCACCTCGCCGGCAGCTATCTTATTGATCAATTGCTTGGGCAGCGGCCGAATCCACCGCCGGCGCTGAGTATCCGTGTCACTCACTTCAGCCGCCTCTGTATGTCGCGCAAAAGATTGAGCGCTTCGATTGGTGTCATACTGTCTATATCCAGACTTTTGATTTCCTCTTCGATCTCCGATGGTGCCGCATCGAACAGCGTCGGTTGCACCCGCTCCACATACAGATTGCGCCCCAGCTCACTGCGATTGAACTTACCAGATTCCAGAAGCCTGAGCACCTGCCTGGCTCGAGTTACCACTCGACGAGGCAGACCGGCCAGACGGGCCACATCCACCCCGTAGGAATCGTCGCATCCCCCCGGAGATATCTGGTGCATGAAGACAATCCTGTCCTCCCAGCGCTTGACCGTCACCTGAAAATTATGCACTGGCTCATACAACTCCGACATACCGGTCAATTCGTGGTAATGCGTCGCGAAGACCGTGCGGCACTGGTTGTGTTCGTTGATATGCTCCACCACCGCCCAGGCAACCGAGAGACCGTCGAACGTCGACGTGCCACGACCGACCTCGTCCAGCAACACCAGTGAGCGGTCGGTAGCATTGTGCAGAATGTTCGCCGTCTCCACCATCTCCACGAGAAATGTCGATTGCCCCCCGGCCAGATTGTCACTGGCGCCGACACGTGTAAACACACGGTCGGCCAGGCCAACGGTAGCCGATTCAGCCGGCACGAATGAACCCATCTGGGCCATGATGACAATCAGGCCAATCTGACGAAGATAGGTCGACTTGCCCGACATATTCGGCCCGGTCAGGATGGCAATGCGCACCTTGTCAGTCCGCAGATCAACATCGTTGGCCACGAATGCCCCCGAGGGCAACACGGTCTCGATCACCGGATGCCGCCCCGCGGTGATCTGCAGCGCTCGACCGGTGTCTATCTCGGGGCGCACATATCCCTGCTGCACCGCCAGTTCTGCCAGAGCACTCACCAGGTCCAGTTCAGCCAGAAGTTCCGCCGTCAGCAGCAGTTGATCGATCTGCCCGGCAACAAAGGACACAAGCTGGTCAAACAGCTCCGCCTCGAGCCTGAAGATCTTCTCCTCAGCCGAGACAATCAACTCCTCCCGCTCTTTCAGCTCGGGCGTGATATACCGCTCGGCATTGACCAGCGTCTGCTTGCGAATGTACTCCCCCGGCACGGCGCCACTATTGGCCCGGGTAACCTCAATATAGTACCCGAACACCTTATTGAATCCCACCTTCAGTGACGAAATCCCGGTGCGTTCACGTTCCTTGGCCTGCAACGATGCGATATACGTACGGGCGTCGCGAATGGAATCATTCAAATCATCAAGCTGCCCCGAGAAACCGCGCCGAAAGATGTCTCCCTTCACGGCACTCAACGGCGGCTCCTCCACAAGCGCCCGCTCCAAATGCGAGCGTATCCCGGCGGTATCAGGCAACGCCCCTCGCAGCCCGGTCAAATGAGGGCTGTGGGCATCCCCAAGAACTGACCGCAACGTGTCTGCAATCGCCAACGCCTGCCCGATGTTCGACATCTGGCGGGGATTCACCTTGCCAATTCCCAATCGACCGGTCAGCCGCTCCAGATCCGGACACCCCCGCAGTAGCTCCCTGATACGGTGCGCGAGATCACGGTTGCGAACCAGCTCCGCCACCCCGGACAGACGCCTCTCGATCGGTTCCCGACGACTGTATGGCCGAAGCAGACTCTGTCGCAGCCGACGTGATCCGGCTGCGGTCAGACAACGGTTCATGACTGCAAACAGTGTGTTGGTCTGCCCGCCCGTGGCGTTCTCCACCAACTCCAGGTTGCGCACGGTGGCATAGTCCAGCGACATATACTGGTCATCATCGAACGGAATCAACCGCTTGATATGATCAAGCCGGCGGCGATGGTTCTCACGAAGGTACCGCAGAATTGCCCCCGCCGCCGTGATCCCGAGCTTGCGCCCGGCAACCCCGAAACCGTCAAGAGTGCTGGTCTGGAAGTGCTCGTTCAGTTCTCGCTCGGCCGTGGCATATTCGAAATTCCACTCCCCGTAGTCCGTGAGCTGTGTCTTCTCGCGCCGGTGGGCCAAGTGCTTTGCCAGCAGATCCTCATCACCTTCAAGAGCATGAATAATCTCAGCCGGATCGATCAGCCGCAGACGCTCGACTATGTGATCCTGCTCCCCCTCGTCAATCAAGAACGCCCCCGTGGACAAATCCAGCGCCGCCAACCCCAGCCGACTCTTCTTGCCGTTGCCCCACACGGCAGCCAGCCAACGGGTCGCCTGGTCCGAGGTATCATCATCGACTGTCGCCGTCCCGGGCGTGAGAATCTCCACGATATCCCGCTTGACCAGTCCCTTGGCCTGTTTCGGATCCTCGGTCTGCTCAACGACCACCACCTTAAGCCCCGCCTTGAGCAACCGCGCCAGGTAACGATCGGCCGCATGGTGCGGTACTCCGGCCAACGGTATCCGCTCTTTCTCACCGTGCGAACGGCTAGTCAGGGCAACATTGAGTATCGGCGCCGCTTTGACCGCATCATCACCAAACATCTCGTAGAAATCCCCCATCCTGAAAAACAGGATCTTGTCCGGATGTTTCTGCTTAATGGCGAAAAACTGCCGCATCAGCGGCGTCTGCTTGCCGGTAGGTTTCGAGGCGGTCATCGACGGATTACCTGAAAGACTTCGTCATACTCCTGTTCCAACCGTTTCTTGAAGGCCAGAGCCTCGCGATAAGTAGCAAACTGCCCTACATATACGGCCTTATACGACTTCCCGGAAATCACTTTGTCGTCGACATCAACCCGGTGCCCGTAGGGTCTGAACCGGTCGGCCATCGTCTTGGCATTGTCCGCCTGGGAGAAAACGCCGACCCGCACGGCATAGAAATCTTCGTCGGGAAGCTCGGGCGACTGGCCGGCCTGGTCAGGCGTTGCCGAACCGGCCAACAGATCGACCAGCTGTCCCTGCCCGACAGCAGGACCATACGCTTCCCGCAACATATTGTAATACAAAGCGGCATCCTCGTGATACCCCTGCCCAACCGCCTCTACCGCAAGCAGATACAGCGACAATGGCACGCCCGGACCAGAGCGGTCGCGCGATAGATCCTCGAGCACCTGCCGTGAACCTATACGCTTGTTGTACGCCAGCATAATGCGGGCCTTGTCGATCTGCCCCCAGTGCGGCTCCACCGAATCAGTGTAGCTTACCAGGTAACGATCCGCCTGCCTGAGCGCCGACTCGAATCGCTCTCCAACCTGATCAACCAGGATGGAGAAGCGCAGCAGCTGGCGAAGGTACCGTCCCTGCTCCCATCGCGCCCGGTATTCATTTATCACGTGATTCAGTTGATCATACTGATTTGTCAACAGGTAGTATTGAGCCAACCGATAGTATATCTCCTGCTGGAATGCTGGCGATACCGAAGTATTCAGCGCAGCTTCCATCATCTGGGCAGCAGTGGCTCCCTCATCCTCCAACAGCGCCTGAAGAAACAGCCGGTTGCCGTCACGCAAATCAGCGGTATTACCGCTCTGGAGCGCCTGGCGTGCCTTATCCAGCTCCCCTTCAGATATCCATTCGAAAATTCGCTCCTCATCCTGAGCATACGACGGAACCGTCCCAAGCACTAACAACAGCGCCAAGAGCAGGGCAACAGGTCCGATACGGGAGGCAACGGGCAACTGCGCCCGTGACGTCCCTTGGTCGCGGGTTGGTCGCAGCCCGTACATGAGGTTCTACCCTATTCCAATAAGAGAGGTATCTTTAAGACTGTCGGCAGCCGAGGCGCGACGCGTCTCGTGCTTGTGCTCCAGCATCCGGAAGAGCTCATCGAGTCGCTTGTTGTCACGCTGCTCCATATAGATGCGGATCAACTCGATAACCGCCTCCATCTGATCCGGGTGATCCTCCACTACCTGTACCAGCATATCCCGGGCCACATCGGTCTCACCCTTCTTCAGGTGGAAACGCGCCAGGAACAACCTCGCCAGGTAGTTGCGGGGATCGTGATCGAGTATCTGCTGGCAAATCTGCTCAATCTCGCCAAAACGGCCCAGATCATACAGAACCGTCTGCAACCGACCGAGCACGCGGTGCCCCTCGCTGGGGACGGCGTCGATCAGCTTCATCCAGAAGCTCGCAGCGTCCTCGTACCGCTTCTCCTCGAAGTAGGAATCACCGATAGACAGATACGCATCGGTGCACGCCGGATCCAGACTGAGCGCTTCCTTGAAGTGAATACGAGCCTTGTGGTACTGCTTGGTCTTACGAAGCTGCTCGCCCACCTTGACCTTGTACCTTGCCAGCGGACGTTTCGACTTGTTATGCTCCAGCTTCAGAAGACGGGCCGCCGCATCATAGGACTCTTCCCACTTCTGCGCCGTCTCCAGCACCTGTAGAAGCTGCACATAGCCCCAGCGACTCTCCGGCAAATACTGCAGATACTCCCGCAAAGCAGCCTCGGCCATGTCGTAGTCTTTCATATCCCGATAGTCCATCGCCAACTCCCGAAGCACCGCCGCCTTCTGCTTCGGATCCAGCCCCCGCCTGAGCGTAAGGTCCTTGTGCACCTGAAGCGCACGATCGGGCTTCTTGTGGTCGCGAAGTATCCGCCCCAGCCGCAAGTAAGCATCCAGATTGGTCGAATCCTCCGCCACAGCATGCCGCAGCTTTGAAAATGCACTCTCCTGACGACCATCCAACAGGTCCTTGAGCGCCTCTACATACACGGCCGACTCCTGTCGGCGACGACGAAGGAAATAGCGATCATACGCCACATACAGACCGACCATGGCCACCAGCAAAATCGCGAATACGGCAATATACTCGGTCATGACTGCTCCCCGGAAAACGGAGATTCGATGTCAACATCCCTGCTGTCCTTGCCCTTGAGCAAGTCAGCCGATTCCTCTATCGGGCGATTCCGAAGAATTGTTAGTTCCTGTTCCAGTCCTCGAATACGACGTCGGGAACTGCGAAGGTCCAGCGCCTGCCTCAGATAAACTGTGACGAACAAGAACAGCGATACCGCCACTCCGGCCACGAACGACCAGAACACAACAACCGTCAACGGCACGTCGACATACTTGGCCCAGACCAAATCGATGGCAACACGCTGATCCGTCCCGACATTGTAGAAGGCAAATGCCACGACCGCCACTACCACAAGGGCAATGAGAATCGCCCTAATTACCCACATGAAACCTCCGCTGATCGACCGATCTCTGGTCAGTCAATGATTGGTGAAAGATGCGTGCCGCCGGACCGTCTCAGACCCGACAGCCTGCAACACTTAGCCCTCGTCATCGTCCTTGTCGTTGCCTTCGAAATCAAGCGTCTGGATGATTTGAAGCGCCTCGTTCATGTTCTGCTCGAAGAACTGCCATTCCGAAATCAAATGGAAACCGACCAGCATGTCATCGTGCTTCACAAGCGCGATAGCACCGCCATAGCCGCCGCGAACTCGTTTGCCACCCAGGGCACTCGCGGACACCGCCACTTCCTTCATGTATCGAACCTGCCCGGTCCAGAGAATCCCGCGCTCACCATCAATTTCGATCGTCTCGCGGCCCTTCGTTACCAGTTCCTCTCGCTCCCCCGGCGCTCCCTGCTGCAGAATCTCAAACTCCTTCATCATCTCGCTCTTGAATTCAGAGCTGTATGATCGGCTCAACAACGAATCAAGCACAGCAATAGCTCCAAGCTTGACTTTATCGTGCACCTGAAGCACCATGCGCGGAACCTGGGTATAGTCAGGCGCATCCTGATAATCCACAGGAATCTCATACCGCTTCTTGAGCATCACCAAACGCGTCTCGTCATCTTCGCGCTGGACCTTGGTGTCCCATTCGTCGTTCAGCTTCACCGTGAAATCAAACTTGCTATCCTGATAGACATTGTCCTTGATATTGCCGGCTCGCTTGCTACCCCGACGAGCATCGACATTCGGAACCAAAATCGCCACCATTATGGCGAATACCAACAGTTTGCGAATCACAAAATACCTCCTTTGCTTGCACTCTCCGCCAATGCGTAAACTTGATACTTATACACCGATAGTCAAGGATTAAATCACAAACCGACGGGCGACAGGAGCCGCAGATTAGCGACTCCGATGGAGCCCGGCAATGGACAGTGAAGACTAAGGGGATTGATACCGTGTTCCAACCGGCGCTCTCAACGGAACCCGATTCGCCGTTTCTTGCGCCAATGGATGTGATCAATGCAAGTCGTAAACTCGAAATCGTCAAGCAGGCGCGACAATTTGACCGCAAAGTGACGGGTTGAGCCATACATCCTAAGCCGCTGCATAGCCGTCAGCCCTGACACTCGCGGTGGATCGGAATCGATCTCCCAAGGGTGAATATAGACCATGACCGGCTCACCCTGCTCGTTGAGCTTGCTCACCATGCGACGCGTATACCAATACGGGAAGTGCCGCAGAAATCCCCCCCCTGCGATAGGCAGGTTCTTGCCCATCACGCGGTATGTGGAGGCCGGTATCTCCCAAATTGAACGCCCATTAGAGAAGTTGATCTGAAACGCTTTGCGCGGGGCTGTCGGCATCCCGTAAATGTCGTGTTTGATCGGATAAATGGAACTGTCGTACACAAAGCCCATCTCCTGAAGCACTTCAAAAGCCCACGGAATGTTGGCGTTAATCGACCAACTCGGCGCCCGGTACCCCTCAGGACGTACCCCGGTGGCCTTGATCAGCGCCTCAATTGCCATCTCTGTGTCCTTGCGAAACGAATCAGCATCCATCTGGTCAACACGGATATGACGGTAACTATGGCAAGCAATCTCGTGCCCCTCGCCGATAATCCTCTGCATTAACTCAGGGTATTGCTCCGCACACCAACCCAGGATGAACCACGTAGCACGGACGTTCTTCTGCCGAAGCAATGCCAGCAGGTGAAAGCAGTTGTCAACAAGGGTGGACTCAAGCGTATTCCAATCCTCGAACGAAAACTTGGAGCGCAAAGCCTCGACGACAAACCACTCCTCCAAATCCACAGTGAGATAATTGACGTTCGTCCTCATATGCTCATCCGACGGCGATCCGCCACAGACCGGCCCTATATCAGTCCCTGCGAGCCTTGCTATCGCCTTGTGCCTCAGGAACTATGGCTTCCGGCTTGTGCTCGCCCTTCTGACCGCTGGAGCGGTCGGAACGTTGCCCTGACTTCACTTGAGCGGAACCAGTTGATTTCTTCCCCGGTCCGGCATCATAGTGATAACCGTAGTAATCTGAACTGTAGTAATACGGCAGACTATCATCGACATTGTTCATCACCGCCCCGGCCAGCCGTATCTGCCCCATAATACCCAGCGCTCGCTCGACAATCTCCCGTTTGGTCGAACCGGCCTTGATCACAAGCAAAGTCGAGTCCATTTTCGGCGCCAGTAACATGGGATCACTTACCGGCAGAATCGGTGGTGTATCAAGTATGATCAAGTCATAGTAGAATTTCATTTCCTCCGTAATCCGCCCAATCCGGTCGGCATCGAACGTCTCCGCCGGGGCATGTGATGCCGAACCCGCCGTCAGAATGTCCAGCGTGCTCACCTGTGTCTTGCGGACGTGCTCACTCACCGGCTTACCCGACACGAGCACATCGCTCAATCCACGACCCCGATCGATGGCAAAATACCGGTGAATACTCGGCCGACGAAGGTCGGCGTCGACAAGCAGCGTACGGTACTCCTTGTGCAATGCCGAGGTCAGAGCCAGAAACGTACTGATCGTCGATTTGCCCTCTGACAATACCGCCGAGGTCACCATCAGCGATTTCGTCGTGGATTCCGGCATACCAATCCGCAACTTGTGCAACAAACGACGAAACTCCGTCGCGAACGGCGCCTCGAGACTAAAGAAATCTATGACCGAAATAGCGCGGCGTGCCATATCTGCTTATCCCTTCTCCACGACCCGACCAAGTAACGAACAGACAGCCTCATACTCCTGTTCGACCCGGTCGAGATTGGCCGCAAGGCGTGTCAGAGACGGGTTCAACTCCACCGTGCGCTTCATCTGTTTCAACGCCTGCTGCAAAGCGAGCTTGGCCTGCTCCAAGTATGCCGTGGACAACTCCGCATGCAAATCCACATACGTCGGATTCCTCTTAAGGTGCTTTCGCAAGTAGGCAATCCTGTCCTCAAGGCTGCGCTGCGACATTCCTCCCGGCTGGAGAACATACTTCATATAGAACGGCGCAAACTCCCTGATCTGCTCCTCGCTCTTCTTCTCCCTCACCAACCGAAGCAACCTCGCAGCCTGAGCTGCATCCCCGGACCGAAGAGCCACCAGGGCCTCATCGAAAGCCGGTTGCGAATACTCCGGATATATCAGCGATGCCTTGCGCAGGGCATCCGTCGCACGCGATACCGTCTGTCCCTGCTCGGCCGGCGCCTGGGTTGACCCCAGAAATGCCGCCAGCGTCAGGCCCAAATTGAAATAGGCATCAGCATAGTACATGTTGATCCGAATGGCCTCCTCGAACTCCTTCACCGCCGCCTGGTACTGCCCATCCTCGAGCAATGCTTCTCCCAGATGATTCCGATAATCAGCGAAGCCCGGCCGACGGTCCACCGCCTGGCGCGCGAATGCCACGGCCTGAGATACGTCACCGAGAATCAGATAGCACCGCCCCAGGTAACAATAGGCCTCATGATAATCAGGATCTGTCGCCACTGCATGTGCAAACAACTCGATCGCCTCGCGGTGATATCCCTTGTAAAACAGCCCAGTGGCCAACCGCGACGGTCCCACCGGATCATCACCAGACAGAGCCGTACGATACGATTCAAGCATAGACTCCAATTCGGACTTCTTCTCGTCATGGCGCGCTCGCACCAACGAGACGATCTCCTCCTGATCAATATCAGTCGGGTGCGTGAATCGGCTCACCTCGGTCAGCTCGCCATTGATATATACACTGGAAAACACCGCCTGGCGCTGCGCATCGACAGCCGTCTGAATGACAAACTCCTTGTCACTCGCAACCAGCTTGCTGTTGAGTCGATAGGTCTCCATCAATTTCCACTACCGCAATTTCAAGTTCTCGATTTTCGGCACTGTCGCCAGGACCTTCACGCCCAAAAACTCCTCGACCTCCTCAACACGCTTGAATGAGGAATCAAGCAGCTCAACCAACAGAACAGCCCCGCCACCTATCACCAAGCCCAATGCCAATCCCATCAGACCAATCTTCACCCGGTTGGGCCATATGGGCGTCAAGGGAACACTGGCCGGCTCAATGACCCGGTACTTGGTGCGGTCACGGGCCTGGTCGGTGTGAATCTCAACAATACTCTCCTCAGTCCGGAACGCATCGCGATACTTCCTCGCATCGGCCACCCGACGTTCCAGCTCCTGCACCTCGGCAGCCAGTCGCGGAATACTCGTGATCCGGTCTTCAATCCGTCGATACGCCTGCCGCAACTGGCTCTGGCGTGAGTTCAGAATATCGATCTGCTCTCGAAGCGAGAAGTAGTTTGTAAGCAACTCCCGCGAAGACTCAGGGTACGAGGCAAACTGGTCGGTGACGGCACTCCCTATCTCCTCCTCAAGGAAACGAACGTTCTGACCTATCTTCACATTGACAGCGGTGATACTCTGACTCGCCCACGGGTATCGTTCCATCATGCCGGCCAGGTTGCTCACCTGGTTGTCAATTCGTGCCCGAAGCTCCACCAGGCTGTCGGTGTAGCGCAGCCGAAGCCGCTCCAGTCCGATATCCTTCAGCCGACGCTCAATTGTCGCCAATTCAGTCCGCAGATCCTCGATCTCCATCTCGGTCTGCTCAACATCGGCCATAACATCAGCCCTGTTCTGCTCCGAGGATATCTCATTCGGTAACTGCTGACGGTGAAGTCTCGTCTGCGCCTCGGTCAGCGAATCCATCGCGATCTGATAGTCATACTCCGTCTTCTGCAGTTGCATATCAGCAAAACTCTGGTTGTCCAGAATCCGCTCCATCTCGTAACGCGTCTTCTCGCGCTCAAGAACCTCGGCCAGCTTGGCCACCATGTCACGAGCCAGAACCGGATCATGAGACTCCACCGAAAGCTGGATCTGCTCCTGCCCGGCAAACCCTACACCGATCTGCTCCCGGAGCTGCTGCATGAGAATCCGCTGCTTCAAATACTCCATGGAAAAACTCGGATTCTGTTCACGCATCTTGGCTGCCTTCAACGAAACCTCGGGGTCATTGTCCAACCCCAGATCCTTGATCAGTTGCGATAGATACAACTGCGAGGTCAGCTCGTTGCGAAGCGCCGCCAGGCGTTCTCTGCGAGCCGAAGGCGACTCTCTCGTCGGCCCTTCAGTGGGGATCAAACCGCGCAGTTCCCGCGAAAGACTTGCGGGCTTGTCAATCCAGATGATCGTGTAAGCGCTGAACCGCTCCGGAAGAAAGTACGAGCCGCCATAGGCTATTCCCGTGACAAGAATCAACGGAATTATCAGCAACCACTTGCGCCTCCAGACAATACTCAGAATATCCTGAAGGTCTATCGTGCGTTCGGTCTTAGTATCGACCATATCTTATATACCTGCCTGATGTACGTCGCGTGTGCTTAGTTGTTGTTGTTATCGTCGTCCAGTCGATCCCAGATAAACAGGATACTGGTCACAATACCCGCCACTCCGGCAGCATATCCCAGCGCCTCCTGGAAAAACCGACTCTTGGAGGGCACATAAATCGCATCTTCCTTGCGCACAATATACCGCGCCGGCGTACCGGTCTCAGCGTAATGCTTCAGATCAAACTGCAGCGACTGACCGTAGAATCCATCCTTGCGCACCAGCTTCACCTTACCCAGGTTGGCATTCTCGGTAGGACCACCCGCCATGGCGAGTGCCTCCATAATATCCATATTCTCCTCGAACTTCATCGGACCAGGCTGATTGACCGCTCCTATGATATACACAAGGTTGCGCTCCTCAGTCGAGGTCCCCAGCTCCGTCGACGGCAACCCAAGCGGATTCTGCGGTATGTCAATAGCATCACTCTTATGGATCTCCGGCAACTGGTCCAGAGTCCGCTGAGCGATGGCTTCAGCAACATTCGCGACTTCAACCCTGCCGGCCTGATCTCCGCCACGAATAATCACCACCCGCGTCAAATCGGCTGCGTCGGTCGGCCCTCCGGACTCCTTTATGATCGTCCACAAATCGGGAATCTTCTCAAAGGCCTTCTTACCCGGCTCACGAACCTCACCGGTGACAAATATGTGGTTGGAATTATACTCCAGTACCCGCACCACAACCTGGGCAACCTGCTTATTCAGACGGTTCATCTGACGGACAATATCACTCTGCACCTGCTCGGTGGTCTTCCCGGCCGCCTGTATCCGCCCAATTATGTCAATCGCGATAGTGCTGTCCTGCGCCACCTTCATCTGTGTGTTAAGAGCAGCATCCGGCCAAAAACGCACTTCCAGCACATCGTCAACGCCTACTACATAATCATTGGCCAATCCCGTGGCCACGCCGATCAGGAGAATCAACGCCAGAGCGGTTAGAATTCGCCTCATTACACCTAAACCTTTTCCGCTAAATGGTTTATATTAAGGTCGGCATTCCCTGTTCGATTGTTAACGGCCAAATATACCCACACCCGCCAAGGCTGTAAAGAATGAACTAACCTGCCTCCGCCTTTATACAACTCACGTGTTAGGAAACGGAATAAAGCTGACTGTTGTTCCGCCCGTTTTCCTTGGCCTTAAGCAGCGCCATGTCAGCAGCATAAATCAGCTTTTCAGGATCATCCGCATGATCAGGGAAGACCGCCCCCCCAAGAGATATCGAACAGCGAATCGGCTGCTCCATGTGCGGCACCCGACACTTCTTCGATTCAATCTCAGTGCGAAGTCGCTCCATGAACAGTCGACAAGTCTCCGCATCAGACTCCGGCATGATTATACAGAACTCGTCCCCCCCATAACGAGCAAGAATATCGATCGAACGTATCGTCGCGCGGACAACCTCCCCCAGCGAGACCAACAGGTGATCTCCAGCCTGATGGCCGTACGTGTCGTTCATCGACTTCATATCATCAAGATCAAAGAAGATCAACGCCAGGTTGCGACCATATCGACGGGACCTGTTGATCTCCTCAGCCAGTCGCTTGCGGAAATATCGCTGATTCGGCTGCCCCGTCAGGGCATCCGTATACGACAACTGCTCCATCGCCTCGTACGACTCGGCATTATCGAACAGCACCGAGGCCTGCTTCGACATCAGCTTCAAATGCTCAGGGATAACCGGCGACGGATTGCTGGCCCCAAAAACCAGCACGCCCGGTCGCTTGCCCGTCAATGGGAACGAGGCTGCAAAGTTCAGTCCTCGCTTCTTCAAACTGCCCGCCCAGGAAGATAACTCGCGATTCCTCTCCACCAACTCATCGAGATTTATCGGCTGACCTTCATCCAATGCTGCCATGATCTTCTCAAAGAACGCCCGAGGCGGACGCGACGTCTCCCCCACTACGCCGTGCTTAACCGTACGGATCTCCGCCTGATCACCCGTATCAGAGTCGGCATACAGAAACGCCACACGGTCCATCTGCAACTGGCGCTTGACCACCGAAATGATCTCCGGCACCAGCGTTCGGGAATTGCGATGGCTCACCAAATGAGTCAAATCAGGCCCGTTGGCCGCCACCGACACCCCACGTCGCTCCGAAACCGAATCCGTCCGCCGCTGCTCAATACTCTCCAATCGGCGCGATACAGCCTCCAACCGCGACTCATGCCACTTCACGTGGTACGCCGAGGCCAGTGACTGAGCCAGCATCGTTGACATACAGGCGAATTCGGAACTGTCATAGGCATGTTCAGAATGAACCAGGTACACACCGTAAATATTCTCCCGCCAGAGCACCGGAAAGAACGTCTCCAATCCATGCTCCCTGATCTTGCCGAAGGCATGCGCCGACAAGTGGCCCTCGAGCAATCCGACCGGTCGCGGTGTCAGCTCTTCGGCCAGGAAGTGCTCCAGATCAGATGTCACCTGCGAACGGAAATCGCGCCGGTTGAACCCCCGAATGTTATGATAGTAATTCAACTCCAGAACACCCCGCTTCTTGCGCAAGAAGACAATCCGATCGCAGGCCAGATCTTGTATCAGGCAGTCAGAGACTCGCGATGCCACCTGCTGGATCGCGCCATCCACACAGTTGGCTCGCACCATATCCGCCACCTTCGCCGTCTCGGGAATGACGGACTTACCCATAACCGACTGCCCTGATGACCGCTTAACCCCAAGATAAACAATCGAGGCCAACGATGCGACCAGCAGAACTAACAATGTCATTTCCGTCATTGTCACGGGAATCAATCCTTGCTCCGGTCACCCGGAAGGGCGACACTAAACCTGAATGTCTTCAGCCACGTCGAGCGAAACGAAATCGGGAACGCCTTCTCAACAACTTCTGCCTTTTGAGAATCCCGAAAATCTGCCACCAGCCGGCCG
>CAZXRO010000015.1:0-23288 GCA_964642435.1 uncultured Ignavibacteriales bacterium | reverse complement strand
GCAACTTGTGCTTCTGAGCCGCGAACTCGGCCTCGCTTATGACGCCCTCATCCCTTAGTCTCTTGAGCGTGGTTAACTGCTCATATAGATTGGCTTGAGCGTCTCTGCCTGTTGCAGAAGTCTGCTCGAGTGGCTGCTTCGGCAGGAAGCGGCGCATGCCTCCCAACCTGACTATATAGATGATAAGAAAGACCAGAGCCGGAATCCATGCTATGAAGTTGACAAACGGTACGTAACACGCAGTCCAAGAGATCACCAAGCCCAACCCGCTCGCTCGGCCACAATCCGGGGGACATCCCTGAGGCCTATTGTCTGTACATTCACAAAGGGACTTCATTGACTCAGGAATCTTGAATGGAATGACTATCCAGTAGAAGACAATGTCAGCGACAGGGATCAATGTGAGCCAAGCGAGATACGGATCACCTGTGCGGTGCTGCGGCGGGATTCTTCTCAGTGTATCGTACATGTAATACGCGAAAAGCGCTTTTAGCCCAAGGAGGACCGCCAGAAACATGAACCATACGAGAGTGAAGATTGCGTCCCCGCTATCCACTTTGCACCTCCTATGAGCAGCTTGACCATTCCCCCAGTTGCTTAGCGACCGCAAGAACTGATCTACTGCGTTGGTGACTGCTCGTGACCCCGCGCGTATGCGTGTAGCCCTATCACGTCACAAGCTACGGTGGGCCACTGCCAGTGTCAAGCGCTTTAGCGTTCCCGACAGTCACATAGCAGATGTCGCTAACGACCTGCAATGCCGATCCCGGCAGAACGCCTACGGCATTCTGCCCTACCTGTTAGTCGCCTTTATGCCATAAAGGGACATAGGGCAGAATCCCGTCCTCGGGGTTCTGCCATTGTCCTATCCTCATCGCTCTTCTACAACTACAGACACTGGCGTTGAGGCTTCCAGCTGAATCGCGCCGTCTGCAAAACTCCCATGAACGTGAACTTCTTCTGGCAGCGAGGCATCCGCGGCGGCCTTCTTTAGCGTCATATTGACGCTGCTTGGCGAGTGCGTGTTCCACCCATTGGTCACGGCATCAACGACGACGCCAATAAGCCCGGTGAAGAGCACATCCAATACAACCATGCCAGCACTCACTCTCTTATTGATCATGATCGTTGCCGGTTCATAACCATCCTTCTCAAACTTGAGCACATAGTCATGCCCCTTGTCCAAAACTATGGAGGTCGGCGTCTCCATCTGCCCCGAAGGCGGGTTCGACGAGACCAATGCACCCGCAGGCGTTGTGGACAAAGGAACGGTCGTCGTGCTGCCAGTGAAAATGGCTCCACAACCGCTGATGATCATAGCGGATGATACCAGAAGTGAAATGATCAGATTCGGGACTACCCTGCGCATAAGCGCCTCCTTTTGTAGTATTTACATTAGCCACAGCATCTCTCAGCTGTGTGTTGTCCGATGCTCCGCCCCATCCCCCCCTCCTACCCCCGCATCCTTCGCAGCTTCTCCAGAAACTCCGTTGCCTCGCGTTTGGAAAGCCCCTGCGCCTCCAGCTCGTCCTCGGTCGGGTTCAAAGCGGCCAGCGAGTCCGCCATCACCTTCAATTCCGGCCCGGAGAAATACAGCGCGTTGAGCCGGTAATCCTCAAACGCCTCGTACGCCATCGGGCAAACCGCCTTCACCATCTCCGCCATCACGAACGCATACTCGCGTATCTCTTTCTGCGCGTGCGGGTCCAGCCGAAGCGACAAGAAGTGCAACAAATTGTGCAGGTCAATCTTCCAGTACCACTCGGTATACAATGACAACGGCAACGCAATCCGCGCCAGCTCCCGCGCCATCCCGTCCTCAACCTGCTGCGCATAGCCGGCATACAGGTCCTTCTGGGTCTGCTGCAACCAGGTCACCAGCCGCTGCTTGACTTCCTCGGGGACCTCGTCCTCGGACCGTCCCTGCTTGTTGACCGTGGACTGGAAGCGAATATCCTCATCGGCCGGAAGGTAGAACTCCTCTTTCATGACTGAATACCGCCCGGAGTACTCGTTGACATTGGCCGTCCGGTGGCGAATCCACTGCCGGGCCACAAAAATGGGCAATTTGACATGAAACTTGAACTCCACCATCTCAAACGGCGAGGTATGCCGATGCCGCATGAGATACCGGATCAGCCCCCGATCCTGGGAGACCTTCTTGGTACCCTTACCATAGGAAACCCGCGCTGCCTGGACAATCGCGGTATCATCGCCCATATAGTCGATCAGGCGCACAAATCCGTGATCTAAGACGGCATATTCCTTATCCAGCATAGCGTCGGCTTTCGATGAACTTGCTCTGGCCATGGGGGCAATATATCTTTGCTGAATCATTTTCACAAGAATACCGATCAAAAAGACAAAACTTGTAACGAGCCAGTCTTGTTACATCTATAGTCGAGAGAAACCGCTAACAGACATAAAGGACAACAATGATGCGCAAGACACATTTCGCAGCGCTGATTACTGCCCTGGCGCTCATGATTGCCGGTTGCGGCGGCGGCGATGACCAGGGCCAGTCTGGCTCTGCCGACCAATCCGCCATGACCCATGCCGGCCAATCCGGTGACCTGGTCGCCCAGGACCTGCAGGGCGATACCCACAACCTCAACAAGTGGCTCGGCAAACAGCCGACGGTCGTCAATTTCTGGGGTACCTGGTGCCCGCCGTGCCGGATAGAAATCCCGCACATGGTCGAGGTTTACAACGAGTACAAGGATGAGGGTATTGAGATGCTTTCTCTGGCTGTCGAGCGTGGCTCCACCGACCGTGTCGCCCCCTTTGCCCAGGAGCACAACATGAACTGGGTAATGCTGGTCGGCAACCAGCAGCTCATGGAGCATTTCAACGCTACCCGCGGCATCCCCACCACCATCTTCTTCGATGCCGAGGGTAACGAGGTGGAACGCTTCGTCGGCGCCCGCGGTTATGAGGATTTCAAGAAGGCATTTGAAAAGGCCCTGCAATCGTAACACGCACGCAAGGCCGGACAAACGCAAGGATGCGAATAAAGGCTGGGTCGCCTGTCGGCGATCCGGCCTTTTGTGTGCGATATGAATTACTCAAACCCGCTTACGCGTCCGGCGACTCGCGCTTGGAGAAATAATGAATGTCCTTGTGGAAGAGGTATCCGGCCGAGGTAAACAGATCCATTGAGGGGAAGTTCCATTCCTCGATCAAACACGCGATCACCAGCACCCCCTGCCGCTTCAGGAACAACTCGCACGCATCAAGCAGCTCCCGCGCCAGCCCCCGTCGACGGTAATCCGGCTCCACCGCCACGCGGTTGATCCACCCCTTGCGCCCGTCGTAGGTCGCCAACGCCACCCCAACCATCCGCTCGTCCACAAATGCCCCGAAATAGGCCGTGTCCTCCCGCTGCATCTCCTCGGCGATACGCTCCTCGCTGTCACGACCGGTCGGCCGCCAGGGCAACCCGGCATTGCCCCACACCCGGATCATGTCGTCATAAGCCTCGATATCTATCCGCTTAATCCGCTCGTCCATACTTCTCCTGCAAGATAGCCCGAAGCCGCTCCAGGGCCAGCTCCGGTGAGAAAGGTTGATCGTTCCAGTGCTCGCAGCCACATCCCTCCAGCAACACGCCCCGAGCTGGCACCCCCACCTCGCGCGCAGAACGCATTCCGGAGGCCAGCATGAGTACACAGGCAATACCGACTACACCGTAATCTCCCAACGTTCCCTGATAGTGCTCCAGTTGCTGCTCCAGCTTGCGCTTGGAGAAGACTGAACCAATGCCGTACTCCGCCCCAAGCTCCGTGATCTGCGCGGCAAAACAATCATCGGAGCACTGGCGACAGACATCACCTGTCGGCAGATCGACCTTGTCACAATTGGGATTGTGCAGACTCAGACAATCCGGCATTACTATGAGCGTCTTGTTGGCGCGGTTGAACGCCTCGCGGTTCAGCCTGTCATAGATCTCGAATGATACCAGCTCAAGCAGATAGCGCGCCTTGTCGGTCTGTCGCAGCCCATGAGCATCACGTTCGGATGGCTCGGCAGCCACTTCCTTGAGAAAATCCTCAATACGTCCAAACTCAGGCGCAAATGTGTCGTATCCTTCTGACAGGAACCAGTCGACAAACGCCGTCAGCTTCCGGTAGGAGTCGTCCTCGAGATGATACGTCGGGTAGCGGCGCTTCATGATAACAGTATAGTTGAGATAGCCAATGCCGAAAACAACATTCTCTCACTTCGCTTCGGCACTGAACCGCGGAAACCGGCCGAAAAAAAGTTTGAATTAACGACGATGGCTGTAGTATTATGTGCAAACGGACCACGCTTCAATAACGCAGACCACCGACAGGAGTATATGACATATGACGAATCCCTCTATGCCGCCTCCCTCCTACAAGAATGCCGGACTCGCTGCCGTGCTTTCGTTCTTCTTCATGGGATTGGGGCAGATTTACAACGGACAGATCGCCAAGGGAATCATCTTCATTATTGCCTACGGCATCTCGTGGGTGTTGATGCTGATCATCATCGGCTTCATCACAACACCGATACTATGGATCTATGGCATTTGGGATGCCTACAAATCAGCCGAGAAGATCAATATGGATCTGGCTCACCGGGCCAGTGTCCACACGCCTCCGCCGAACACGCCGCCATCGGCGTGAAGATAGCGATGCCACTCAGTTCTATCGTAGTTCCTATGGCCAAAGAGGCCCGGCATTCTCATCGCCGGCGTGCAGTGGGAAACTGTATTCCGCGCGGATTGAGGCATTGCTCTTGTTGATGACCCGGACGGTGAACTCATAGTCGCCCGACGGCAGCGGCATCCCGGCTCCATAGGTTTGAATCGTCGTAATCTCGCTGGCGACACTATCGAACAAGGCAGCGATATTCCTCCCTTGAGGATCGCGGAAGTACCGCCCGTTGGCTGCCGAGGCAATCTCGCTCAGTTCCTCCTCGTCGATCCCGGCGCCAAACCCCATCACATAAACATGGTCAGGCCCCTGCTCGCTGCCCAGGGTGGCAAGCAGAGCCTGCTTGTCAGTTGCCTCGTAGCCCTGGGTCCAGTACTGCAGCGAGGTACCAACTATCGAGTGCAGCATACGGGGATTGGTCTCGTTGTAGTTGTTCTTCCAGCTGTAGTTATCCTTGCCATCAGAGAACACGACCATCATCTGGTGATCCAGCGGGCCGGTGGCAAACCCACTCTCTCCGGCTCCGTCACCAAGCTGATACATCTGCGACGAGGCATATTCAACGGCCCCGAACAGCTTCGTAAATGACCCTTGCGATGGTTCCGGGATTCGGTTTATGTCTGCCCCTGTCCACAGTTCATTGGGATAATGCAACTGGTCATTGAACCATAGCAGCCGCCAGCGAAGCTCTCCGCTGCGATCCTCCCAGGCATCGATAACCGATCTGACAAAAGAGGTCGCTGCAGCCTTCATATTGGTGAACTCCTTACCCACGACAATCGAATAGGAAGCATCGAGTACCACATACAGCAACATATCCGAGCCCAGCTGTACGGAAGTACTGTCAAAGATCGCCTCCACATCGACAGGCTGGCCATCCAGAAGTAACTCCACCCGCATCCTCTCCGGATCCACGGGCATGCCATGTTGATCACGAACGACAAACTGTACGGTCACGCTGGTCACTGCTCGCTCCGGATCAAACGAGATGTTGAGTGCCGAGGTGTCAGCATCGACATGCAGGGATTGGATGGGCGTCTGGTTTGAGCCATTCGTGGGATCGGTCACGAAGTCATCATTCGAGCACCCGAAAAAAGCCGCGGCCCAGACAATCGACAGGACCGCCGCAGTACATATCACAGACCGACGCTTCATGGTATTCCTTTCCAAGCCGACGTGTACCTGAGCGTCCGGCACCTGGCCCCCGCGACCCCTCACCGGGCCAGCTGCCAAAGACAAGCTCTTGATCACTCTAAGCATAGAGAACCAACGGAAACTGAATCAACAAAAACTCGCCGCTCTCTACGCCTGCCGATTGACAAGCACATCCGGCGGTGCAATATTGACCTATGCTGCTCGCAGTTGACATAGGTAATACCACTGTCCGTTTTGGCGTATTCGAGGACGATTCGCTCCGTGCGGATTTTCGACTCGCCACGCGAACAGCGCTGTCTTCCGATGAGGCACTGCTGACTATCCGCGGCCTGCTGCTTCACCATGAAATCGACCTGAAGACTATCAATGAAACCGCTATCGCCTCAGTGGTGCCCCGGCTGACCCAATCGATAGCAACCGCGGCCGGGCACCTGTTCGATTGTCCCTCATTGCTAATCACGCATCGTGTCAGGCTCCCCGTAACAATTGACATGCCCGTCCCCGAACAGGTTGGCGCCGACCGCTTCGCTAATGCCGCAGCCGGCTTTGCTCAATATGGAGGTCCTCTCATTGTCGCCGACTTCGGCACCGCCACGACCTTCGATATCGTCAATGATTCGGGAGCATACATAGGGGGAGTCATCACCCCGGGACCGGAAAGCTCTCTGGCGGAACTGGCCCGCAAGGCCGCCAGGCTCTTCGAGGTGCCGATTGAGCCGCCGGAACAGGTGGTGGGACGCAATACGGTCGAGGCGCTCAAGTCAGGGCTGTTCTACGGCACGGTGGGACAAGTAGATTACATTGTCGAGCGCATCATCACCGAGACCGGCTTTCAGAATGCAACCGTCGTTGCAACCGGCGGACTCGCCGGCAGCATCGGTGAACACAGCCGATATATCACGGAAACGAACGACACGCTCACCCTGCACGGAATCCGACTGATTGCAGAAATCAACCGGTAGAGTGCCCCCTACAGCTTCTTGAGCAACACCTCTGTGATTCGCTCGGCCGCCCTGCCGTCCCACAGCTCCGGCCGCGTCCCCTTCTTGTAGTCCCCCTTCACCACAGCATCGACCATCGCCAGAATCTTCTCAGTATCGCTACCGCACAACGTGTTTGTCCCGCTTTGCACTGTCTCCACCAGTTCAGTCGTAGTGCGCATAGTCAAGCATGGTATGTTCAGATATGTCGCCTCCTGCTGAATCCCGCCGGAGTCTGTCAGGATGATCCTGGCGGCCGACTGCAGTTTCACGAAATCCAGATACCCCAGAGGCTCAATTATCATCAGCGTCTTGGGCAATTTCTCAAGCGCAATTCCAAACCGGCGCATGTTCTTGCGCGTGCGCGGATGACACGCAAACACGACCGGTAACCGATGGCTGATGTCGGCTGCACACTCTACGAGTCGTCGCAGTATCTCCGGATCGTCCACGTTCGCCGGTCGGTGCATAGTCAACGCCGCGTATTCCCCCTGCGAAAGCCCGAGCCGATCCAATACATCCGATCCCTGTGCAGCCCTCAGGCTGATCATCAACGCATCAATCATTATGTTGCCGACAAAGTACACACGCTGGTCCGCTATCCCCTCCTGGCGCAAATTGACCAACCCGGCCGGCTCGCTCACGAACAACATGTCCGCCAAGCGGTCGGTGACCAGCCGATTCACCTCCTCCGGCATCGTCTTGTCAAAACTGCGAAGCCCCGATTCCACATGCGCCAGCGGCAAGCACATCTTCGAAGTCACCAGCGCCGTCGCCATAGTCGAGTTAACATCGCCAAATACGACCACCAGGTCTGGTTGTATCTCACCCAGCGCGAGCTCGAGTTCGATCATCATCTTGCCGGTCTGAACTGCGTGAGTGCCCGACCCGATCCCCAGATGCAGGTCCGGACGCGGCAGCCTGAGATCATCGAAGAAGACCTGCGAGAGCGAGTGGTCATAATGCTGCCCGGTGTGGATCAGAGTGCTTTCAAAAACGTCAGAGCGCTTCTGAAGCTGCCGCATGAGCGGGGCCGCTTTCATGAAGTTCGGGCGGGTACCAACTACGAGTACGATCTTCTTAGACACCATTTCTTTCCCTGTTACGAACGGTGATCACATCAATTCGCTGCGTTTCGTAAAATATATGCGTGCCAATATAGACAAAACGCGCCCGAATGAAAGCATCCTGTTGGGGGAATATGCGACCTGCGTATACAGAAACCGCTACACCTTGCGAATCAGTGACAGGTAGCGCTCTGCCCATGTCTCGCGACGGTGATACCGCTTAACATGATCGTAGTAACTCTGGCCCAGCCGCCGGCCGTCAATCTGCCCGGTCTTCAGCTTGAGGATCAACTCCGCCAGCTTCTCCGGATCCTCAGCCGGGAACGAAAGCGCGCCTCCAGCCTTCTCAAGCTCCTCGATAGCTTCGCCACCAGAAGAGCCATAAATGATCGGTTTGCCCGAGGCCATATACTCGAACAGCTTCGATGGCAGCGCCACTTTGGTCAACGGGACCTCTTTCATGCTGTGAACCAACACATCGGACGCCTGGAGAAAGTACGGGATTGACTCCAGCGGCTGTAGCCCGATAAACCGCACATTCTTGAGACCGTAGTCTCGCACCATCGCCTCCAGAGCCCCACGCTTCTGGCCGTCACCAGCAAACACAAATTCGATATCCGGTTGATCCACCAGATGTCGTGCGGCCTCGACCACCGTCTCCAGAGAATGCGCCCAGCCAATGGTACCGGTGTACATCACCAGGAACTTGCCCTCCCAGCCGAATTTCTTGCGCACACCGTTGCTGTCGGCGGCCAGAAACTCATTAGACACTCCGGACTTCACCGTCACCAGCCGGTCGCGCGACAACCCAATCCGCTCCAGATACTGCGTGATTCCATCGGTAACCGGCACGATATAGTCCGCGCGACGGTACAGCCAGTGCATGAACTTCTTCAGTATCTTGGTCAGGATCGACTGCTTGAGATTACCGAACTCCTCAGAAGACTCCGGCTGCAAATCACGGATTTCAATCACGAAGCGTGACTTCTTCAGACGGCTCAGCAGCCACCCGATCACCGGCGTTGTCACCGGAGGAGTCGAGGCTATTATCAGGTCAAACCTATTGCCGATACGGAAGGAATTGATCAGCGAGGTAAGCAAGAAGACTACAAAACCGACCATTCGCCGGCCGGGATAATTGTTCGGGGCCGGCAGCACATAGCTGCGGTAGACCTTGACCCCGTCCATCTCCTCGACAGAAAAGAACTTGCCGCGGTACTCCTCCGGCACGATCCCATCCGGATAGTTCGGCATAGCCGTCAAAACGGACACATTTTCGCCCTGACGCGCAAAGAAACGCGCGAACTCAAAGAGCCGGCGGACGGCTCCTTTCTCAGGCGGAAAATGTTGAGTTACTATGAGAACATTCATACACTATCGACGCCATTCTACTGCAATTTGGGCCCCATTGCAAGGCATTTCTACAACTGTAACCTCTTTAGTATAAACTATTTGAGGTCTCTCGCCAACGCTGCAGCGGCCTTCGTGATCAAACGTCAACCTCTCCCGATCACGTTCACCTAACAGACGAACCGTGCCTCAGGTTGTTGCAATTCGTGCCGCCTGTTTCCTGCGCATGGGGGCAGCAATATCTGAGCAATTAGATAGAACAGTGTAAGTACGTGTGATGTCCGGCTCATCCGGCAATCAACGGAAATGTCCGGATCGAAACCCAGCGCATTCCGGTCACCGGCGCGATCAGATCAAGTGCCCTCACCTGAAACTTCTCATCCGGAAGATACGGCGCAATCTTCTCTTTGACAAGCATCACGCGGTGATTAGATATCTCCCGGGCAACAGTAATATGTGGAATATATTCCTTAAAGGGAATCGGAATCTCAAGCTTGGCATTAATACGGTAATACAATGAGGAGAGTTGATCGTTCTTCTTGACCGACCAGTAGATCACCGGATACTTCGGGTAGAAATCACCAATCGAGTGCGTTTCCACCGCAATCGCCGGCTGTGCAACAGTCTCACTTTGAATTCTCGCGACCAGTTCATCCTGATCCATCTCCGCCTCAAATGGGAAGACAATCGTGATATGAGAAGGAAGCTGAACATACAACGGATCATACCGCTCCCGAAGTGGCATAATCAGCTCATCAAGATGCGGCGGCAAAATCGCCACCAGAGCATAGGTGTTGTGCCGACGCTCCATCAAGTTCTGCTGGATGAAATGCAAATGTGTCGTCACGGTGTCAATCTCGCACTGCTACTTGTAAAAGACTATCTCGACCCGCCGATTCTTGGCCCTTCCCTCAGCGGTATCGTTGGAGGCGACAAAGTTCTTCTCGCCATGACCAATTACGGTCATCCGGCCGGACTCGACGCCCTGAGCCACAAGATAGTCGCGTACCCGGTTGGCCCGCTTCTCACTAAGAGCCTGATTCGCCTGGGCTCTACCAATGTTATCGGTATATCCATTGATTTCTAAGCGCATGTCGCTCACAAAAAGCAGCAACCGAGAAAGACGCTTCAACCGTTCCTTGCTGGTGGGATCGATCTCGAAAGACCCCGGCGTATAGTCAATATTCAACACCATGGGCTTGTCGAACACCGACAAGTCAATACACCCTCGACGGTCTACCTCGGCACCGTACAACGTGGTCGGGCAGTCATCCAGCCCGTCGGGAACACCGTCAGCATCACTGTCGATCGGGCAGCCGACACTGTCAACATGCGCTCCGACCGGGTTGAACGGACAGCGATCAAGATAATCCGGGATCCCGTCAAAATCCGAATCCACCGGACAACCGAAAATATCCACCATCCCACGCGCCATCGGTGGCGTACCCGCACAATCATCCAGTCCATCCGGCACACCATCACCGTCACTGTCGATCGGGCATCCGGACATATCAACGATAGCCCCCAGCGGCGTATTCTGGCACTTGTCCCGCTGATCAGGGACGCCATCAGCATCGCTATCAACCAGATCGTGATCCGACCTCTGTGAGGGAGGAACCCGCGCCCAGTTCGGCTCCGATCGCCACTCAACCTCCTGACGGCGAGTGCCGAAACTCATCTGCAATCCCAGCCGGACCCCAGCCACTAACCGATCACGATTGTCATTCACCTCATTGGCGAAGTCCGCCCCCACCGAGGTCAGGTAGTCCGCATGAAATTCCAATCCAAGGCCAATGCGTCCAGCCAAATGTACATCGAGCCCCGTCCTCGCCCGCAAGAACAGCTCGCTGGCCTTAAACTCCCGATTCTCGTCTCCCGTTCCCGGGACTGTCCAGGTGGTGTCTTCCCTCGGATCTTCCCCACGCCAGAACATCACTCCCACTCCAACTCCAATGGGTATATTCACCGAGGATTCAGGATTGAACAGTAACTTGGTCGCCGTGATACCGACTCCGGTGGCCGTGTATCGCAAAATGGCGTTGTCATCACCCGATCCAATTGCAAAACTCGAGCTCTCAGTGGAATCGCTGTTCCATTTGTAACGCGTGAAATCGAATTCCAGCGTCCATCCCTTCTTCAAGTAATACCCAAAGCGGACACCGTAGTCAGCCTGCATGGGAAAGGTAAGAGAATCGCCACCGGTAATCGTGCTCAGGCCACCCCACACGCCAAACGAGTACACGCCAGGCTCTGCCGCGCCGACACCGGAAGCCAGCACGACCACCAGGGCCAGCCCCCAGAATATGTTCAATATAGTTCGCATCATCCGAATGCTACGCGCTTATCCTCTGAAAATCAATAAAAAGCACAACCCTCTCAATACAGCTTCTTCAACTCGATCCCTGAATAGAAATGGGAGAGTATTCGCTGGTAATTCCACCCGCGACGCGACATCTCGATCGCCGAACACTGGCACATACCAACCCCATGCCCGTATCCGCCACCATCGAAAGTCACCCGAATGATATTGCCGTCCGGATCGCGCAGGATGTCCAGATCGAAACGTGCCGAGGGGAGAATCAAATCGGCGTTAGAGGAACGGCGGAATGCCCATCGGATTCGATCCTTGTACAATCGGTGTGAATCGGTGGTGGTCCGAATAACAAGCTCCATTACCCGCCCTCCAAGGCTCCGTCGCATAATCTGAAGATCCACAATCGGGTCCAGCCGCAAATCAATACCGCGTTCCGCCGAAAGGTACCGCTCCAGACGTTGCCTGAGCTGCGGCTCGGAGAAATGCTCCTGCCAACGGTAGTACTTAGACCACGAGGATGCTCCGCTGTCGGACACGGCCTGCAAGTACGGCAGATCTGCCCGATCCCACACATCTCCGATCGCATCGGTCATGCCACCGCTGGTGGAATGATAATAGGCCTGAATGAACTCATCGTTGTACATCGCCACCCAACCGGTTGTCTCACGAATCGCCTTGTCGACGAGGTCATACTCCACCGATACGCCCCCATACACCTGATCCATAATATCACCTTTGAGGTCGTATCGCCCGCTCGAATACTGCCCCAGGTGCCCCAATGCATACGTTCGCGCAGCAACCGCCTGAGCCTTGATCGCCTCGACTTCATTTCGCTCGCGCTTGCCCAGCTCCGGAGGGACAACACCCCGAAGATAGTCCTCCATTGCCACGACATTAATCACCTCCAATTCCTCCTGGCCCATCGGAAGGATCTTGAAGAGCCCGCGATACGGCTTGCCATCAATTCGCAGCGGCTTGCGTTCAGTCGGCAGAATGTTGATCTCCTGAAGCCCTTCCTCCAGCAGGAACCCATCCCTATTGGCAACTTCCAGCCATCCGGCTCGATTGGTTATTCGTACCGGTCGTGAGGAACGATACAGCGTCTGCGTACCCTTCAGCAGGCATTCAATAGTGAACGTACCCTCGGAGTTGATTATCGCCTCGGGAGCCCCCGTTTCAATCAGCACCCGGACAAAGGGAATGTCGATGGCGCCTGGCCTCTCTGGTCCTCGAAGTCCGGCAGGGCCACCGCCACACCCGGAAAGAATAGAGAGACTGATCAAGACAATGACAAACCATATTGCGCGCCACGAACCAGGCACACGTTCTAAGGACGATCGATGCTGTTTAGTCGTAATCATACTGCTTTCTGTCTCTTCCCTGATTCCTTAACCTTATACGGACAACATGCTATTCCTGTACAATCCGGCCGCACACGGCCCGCATCTTCCTTCTACTACTGCCCAAATCCAGTGCCTCACCCCGAACGCACGCCTCCCCCATAACAGCATAGGCGGCCGCTTCCACCAAATCTCCGTTGAGATCCAGCTCGTCAATACGTCTAATTGCAACATCCGGCAACTGGTGCTGCAATCGTCTCAGGATGTGGGCATTCTTCCTCCCACCTCCAAACACGAAAATCTCCTCAAGTGAATCATCGCGACGGACAATGGGCCAGACGCGCGACACAATGCCGACAGACGTCAGTTCTGCGACAGTGGCCAGCATGTCCTCGGCGCTCAGACGATGGTTCGCACCGAAGTCCAGCACCTGCTGCTCCATTACCGGTCCGAAAACCTCACGACCTGTAGATTGGATCTGACCCCGAAAGAACGGACTGGCCAGCAATAGCGACAGCAAGCGCTGCGACACCTTGCCGGCTGCCGCCCGACTCCCCCCGCGGTCATATGGCAGCCCAAACAAACGTCGCGCCAGCAAATCAAGCAGACAATTCCCGGGTCCGCAATCGGCCGCCGATTCTTTTGGTCTTGACCTCGCCGCAGGAAAATAGAAGTAGTTCGCCATACCGCCAATGTTAACCAGTAGTCGCGACCGGCGCGTATCGGCAAACAACCGCTTCATGGCCGCAGTCGTTATCGGCGCCCCCTCCAGCCCCCGGGCAGTAGCAGCCTGGCGAAAATCCGCCACGACCGGCAATCCTGTTCGCTCTGCGATGATCTCTGGAGCTCCCAGCTGCAGCGTGCCATGCACAGCGTACTTATCGCGCCTCACTTTGCGCGGCACGTGCCGAATCGTCTGACCGTGACTGGCCACCAGATCCACGCTCGTTCGACCATGAGCCAATTTGCGTATGAAGCTCCGGGCCGCTTCACCAAACGCCTGCCCCAGCGCCGCATTCAAGTATATCACTTCATCCAAATCGACTGCCTGGGTATCCGCCACCTGCCAGATAAACTCTTGCAGCTTGGGACGGAATCTTCGCGTGGCCCCGTCAACCCATCGCCAGGATAAACGGCTTCCCTTTCGCTCCAGTTTCAGGACCGCCAGGTCAATGCTGTCACCGGAGGTGCCGGAATTGAGTCCCAGCACCGTCAGGCTCTTGCGTCTATGTAGTCGTTCCAGTCTCATTGGCACTAACCAGCCCTTAAGCCGGATTCTTGTAGCGAGTCAGTTGTGATTTAAGGGTGGCTACCCTGTTGAGTGCCTGCTCTACTCTCGAGACGGCCACATCGCCGCTGCTCACCGCCGCGCAGACAGCTTCGTATGCCTGCCGAGCTAAATCGATTTCCTTGCCGAATAGCAGCAGGTCATGCCCGGCAACGAGCGCCGCGATGGCCCGCTGGCCAACATCGCCAAGCTGTCTTGCCCCGCCCATCAACAGATCATCGGTAACAACAACTCCGTCAAACCCCAGATCAGTGCGCAGTCGCTTACGAAGAATGCTCTCAGAGCCAGTCACAATAGTATCATCCCAGCCCTCGACTACGACATGCGTTGTCATTACCATCTCCACCGCCTCACCTACTGCGGCGGCAAATGGCAGACGCTCCCGGCTTGCCCATTGATCAACGGTGTAACTGACGACGGGTGTCTCCACATGTGGGTCGAGCCGGGCCGGACCAAGCCCGGGGAGATGTTTGACACAACTGGCCAGCCCATTCGCGCGGGCGGTCCGGATTGATGCCCTTACAAACTCGGAAACCAGTTTCGCCTCCGAGCCAAAACAGCGCGACTGAAGACAGGCGTTCTCATTGCTGATGAATACATCGCCCACCGGTGCCAGGTTGCAGTTAATCCCCAATCGACGCATATAGGCACAGCTGGCCGCGTAGTCTCCGATGAAGTCATCGAAACGCCTGTCGCGCCCGTACTCCGCCGCTGACGCGATCTCCACCGGCCGTCCTCGCAATCGACTCACCCGACCGCCTTCCTGATCGATGGTAATCAGCGGCTCGGACGTATGACTGCGTCGACGAAGCTCGGCAAGAGTCTCGCCCAGGGCGTCATGATCGCGCCCGTTGTGCTCAAACAGGATGAACCCCCCAATGTGCTCGCGCTCCCACCAGCGCAGGAAGTCTTGGTCCGGGTGTTCATCGGGACACCCAACCACAAACAACTGCCCCAGCGGTACGGCAGAAACGTCCATGTCTACTCCCGTGGCGCTGAGCCGCCTATGCCAGCGGCGTGCTCACCAGCCAACTACGCGGCGCGGACCGCGCAATCAGAGCGTACAGACCATATTGCGACCGTCGCCCTTGGCCCGATAGAGAGCCTTGTCTGCTGCATCTACCAGGTCATCCTCCGAACGGCCATTCTCCGGGTAAGAGCTGACACCAACACTGACTGTGATCGTGCGATGGCCCAATTCAGGGAGGAGAACCTTGTGCACCTCAACCTGCTCTCGTATACGCTCACCTATAACCCGTGCCGCCTGCAGATCCGTCTGCGGCAACACTACTACAAACTCCTCGCCTCCATAACGGGCGAATATATCAACATCGCGGATACATCCCTTGATGATCTGCGCGAGTTCTCGTAAGACAACATTGCCGGCCTCGTGACCGTTGCTATCATTGAATTGCTTGAAGTGATCAATATCAACCATAATGATCGAAAGCGGTAGCTTGTAGCGCGCGGCTCGCTTCTTCTCCTCGTCCAGCTTCTTCACAAAGTGGCGATAATTGAACGCCCGCGTCAACTCATCCATAATCGTCAACTCCTCGGTCCGCTTGTGCAGTATCGCGTTTTCCAGCGCCATTGCTGCCGATCTGGCCACAATCGAAAGAAGCTGGATATCCCGCTCCCCAAAGTGATCCCGGTCCTGGGACTCTGCCAAGAGAACCCCGCCGGAGTGTCCACGAGCCATCATGGGGACTGCCATTGCCGAGCGATTCCTCTTGTCCAGAGGCATGTAGTCATTGCGACTCCCGATATCCGGAATTCGCACCGGCTCACCAACATTGCCAACCCGACGGATGATCTCCATACGGCGGACGTCTACCTCTTCCGGGGTATAGTTGACCACGCCATTCACACACCGAACCCGGTATTGATACCCACCCTTCGTGATGAGAATGATAGCATAATCGTTGTAACCAAAGACTGTGCCCATTATCCTGTCCACGGCCAAGACGAGCCCTTCCGTATCCAGGATCGAGGCCAATACACGCGAGTTTTCGTAGATATGCTCCAATTGAGCTTGGGACTTCTCCAGCTCGGACGTGCGCATGTTCAAGGTGTTGAATAGCTTAAGCATTCGCGACTCTGACCTTCGGAAGTAGTCCAGCGCATACGAAATCACCAGGTAGTAAATCCACACAAAACCCAGCCGAAGGATCACGTTGAAGTAATTGTCCGCCGTCAACCCGGGAAACACGCTCGCCAGATAGCCTGCCGAGGCCAGGAGCACGGTTGCGACAGCAAGTGGAAATGCCAAGACATAGGCCGCAATCGACACTGTGAGACAGAGAATCAAATAAAAGGATGAGTCAACACCCCCTGTGTGATAGACAAGGAATGGAACCAGTATCAGGTCGTATATCAGCGAAGTAATGTAGGCCGGACGAATATCAAGAGACTTGCGCGTAGACAGCAAGACATACCCACTCTGAAGGACATAGGTCCCCAGAATGACAATCCAATAGCTTCTCGGCTCTGTCTGGCCCGGACCAAACAACGCATACCAGCCGATGACGACAAACAGCATCAATCGAGCCAGTATGTAGATACTATCGATCCGGGGCAGAAGCGTTCTCTTGCGGTCAGTGTACAGGTCCATTCAACTCCACCCGGTTATATAGTTAGATATCGACCCCTGGTGCTGTTTCCTTCGTAATTGGCAGCAAGAAAAGACGTTATGACGAAACTTTGGATGCAGGATCATCTCCACATATGACCGCTCAATCTGTGCAGATTCTGCACAACCCGCAGGCCTGCCAGACATTTTTTCCTTGTTGAAGTCGCTGTTGTATCGTTGCTTACACAAGCACAGTAACAATACCATGCCGCCAAACGTATGCTATAACTGAATCTGAAGCGCTGTGCACGGGAACAAGAGTATGACAGCCCAACACCCAAATCTATTAGCTCGCCTCATGACAGCCATCGTCATGATTATGCTGCTGCTGCCCTCTCTGGCCAGCGCGACCATGTTCGAGGCCGGCGAGAAGCTGAATATCTCTCCATTGCATACCATTGATGGCGACCTCATAGCCTGGGTATCTCACCTCAAGGTCGACGGTACTATCACGGGCGACCTCATCGCCGGTGGATACAGTGTCGACGCCAACGGATCAGTTGGAGGCTCAGCTTCGCTGTTCGCTTACCAGCTCAAGTATGGAGGGAGCTGCGATGGCTCCTTGCGGGTATTCTCGAATTTCTGTGATATCACCGGTCGGGTCGGTCGGTCACTGCTGCTCATATCAGCCCAGCCAACAATCTCCACCAATGCGATCATCGAGGGACCATCCGACATTTATGGCGATGTTATCCAGATCGGCGGGACCCTTCGTGGACCGGTCAACGTCGGCGGCAGTCAAATCACTATCACCGGGACCATGGAAGACGAGGTGACAATCAATGGCGAACAAATCGACATCTATCCGCCAGCCGTGATCTTGGGTACTCTCACATACACAGCCAGGGAGAAAGAAAGCCTCGTCATCCATCCGGGAGCCACTGTGACCGGTGAAGTAATCTACAACCCGGCCACTCCCACCGAAGGCAATCAAGAGGACGCATTCGTCGACTTCGCCTCCATCGTGCTGGCCATATCCAAGCTCTTGGCCGCGTTTCTCTTTGGAATCATCCTGCTGTGGCTCTTCCGCAAGTACGCTGAGTCTACCTTCGTTCAGCTTCGATCAAGGTTCACAATTGCCACGGCCTCAGGGTTCATGACCATTATCATCGTTCTGGTCTCAATACTCATACTAATGGTGGCAATGGCCTTCTCTCTGGTGGGACTGATAATGATCGAGGGCGAGATGGCCGCAATCGGCGCCATACTTCTGATCTTCTCGCTGGTGCTTGTACCCGTCTCCAGTTTCGCCGCCGTCTCCGGAGGGCTGCTGTTCTACACCGGCAAGGTGATGTTCGCTTTTCTGCTTGGATGGCTGGCCATCCGAATTGTGAAAAGGTCCCCCGCCCCACTGTCAAAGACACAACTGCTGCTGGGATTATCTATCCTCACCGTCCTGATGGCCGTTCCGTACCTGGGTACCCTTGTCTATCTGCTGGCGAGTGTGATTGGCCTTGGTGGGATTGTCCTCGGTGTCCGACATTGCCATACGCCCCCGATTGACAGCCAGTAAGAAAAACGGAAAGAAGATAGCCTGCTGCTGCTGAACACGCAGACACACAGCCTGCGTGCGCGTCTCACAGTCACTTGTGAATAGAAGCTAAACGGCCCGCCCCTCTAAAAGCCAACCCCCTCACCATTGTGTCGTGGATCCGACACCGGTGCCATCATCCCCACGTCATCAATGAAGATCAACTGTATATCACACCAGGGCTCTTTCTCCTTGATCATGTGCCCCAGATGGATCAGTTCCTGCTTGGCATTGATGTCATATCGCCCCTCCTCCAACAGCAGTTCATCGGGCAACCATTGATGATGAAACCGCGGCTGACTGACTATCTCCATTGGCTCCAAATCGAATCGGATCAACCCGATTAGGGCCTGCGCCACCGCCGTGATAATCCTGGATCCGCCCGGTGTCCCTACCACCAGTCTCGGCTTCCCATCCTTCAACACAATGGTCGGCGACATCGAGGACAACATCCGCTTACCAGGCTCGATCTTGTTAGCCTCTCCACCGACCAGTCCATACACGTTCGGCTCTCCCGGCTTGGCAGAGAAATCATCCATCTCATTGTTCAACAGGAATCCGGCCCCCTCAACCATCACCTTGCTTCCAAACGGCGTATTTAAGGTGTACGTGAGCGAAACGACATTCCCATCCCCATCACACACCGACAGGTGCGTCGTCTCTTCCGACTCAGCCACCGGCGGGCTCCCCGCCTGGATGTTCCTGGAGGGAACCGCGTGGTTAGGGTCGATCAGCTGCCTGCGACGCTCCAAATACTGCTCATCCAGCAGCGTCAAGGGCACGTCGTGGAAGTCCGGGTCACCCAGGTGCTTCGCACGGTCGGCGTACGCCAGCCGCGATGCTTCCGTGAACAAATGGATGTATTTTGGTGCTTGTGGGAACAGAGCGGCGAACTCCATTGGCTCCAGCAGCTTGAGAATCTGCCCCAGCGCAATCCCACCTGAACTTGGAGGCGGCATGCTGTAGACATCATAGCCGTCGAATTCGAAATGCACGGGATCCCGCCAGACCACTTCGTAGCCAGCCAGATCCTCGATTCCAATCAACCCGTCATACCGCGCCATGGTGGCCACTATCTTCTCAGCCGTGCGACCGGTATAGAACCCATCAACTCCTTCAGCGGCAACCGCAAACAGCGTTCCGGCCAGGTCCGGTAGCTGCAGCTTCTGCCCGGGCTGCAGTTCCCGACCGCCCGGAAAGAACGCCGCGCATGAGCCTTCGAACCTGCACAGATCCTGGCGGTGTGACGCCAAGTCCTTCGCCAGTGCGCTGTCCACCACGAACCCGGTGTCGGCCAGCACTGCCGCCGGGCGAACTAACTCCTCCCACGGCAGCGTTCCATGCGCCTCCCACAGCGCCCGAAGACCCGCAACTGTGCCGGGCACGCCGGCTGCCTTTGGGCCCAGTAACGATGCATCCTTGATCAACTCACCCAAGCTGTCCTGATACATCGTCTCCGTCGCGGACAGAGGCGCCGTCTCCCGAAAATCAAGTGCCGAGACCTTACCTGTCTCGCCGTCGTGTACAAGGGCGAATCCCCCACCACCAATATTCCCCGCTTGGGGATACACAACCGCCAAGGCGAAGGCTACCGCGATCGAAGCATCGACGGCATTTCCTCCCTGCTTGAAAACCTCCATCCCTATCTCTGCCGCAGCCGGCGAGGTACACGCAATCGCTCCCCGCTCGTAGTAGTGTGTCACCCCAATATCCGAGCAGCCCACAATCCACATCAGGCAGAACGCCACCAGACATACCGCCGCGACGGCAAGTGTCACTGAGTTACGCATGCCAGTAGTCATCCTGATTTTGAAAGTTAACGACGCTCTATCAAATAGATCGCACCATCCGGGAATTTCGTTCGAAGCGCGATACCGCTCTTGAGATCCTTCGCCGTTGTCTTGATCGGTTGCGACTCCTCACCCTCGAACAGATTCGTCAGCTTCTGGCGAGGCGCCTTGAACCCCGCCGCCTTCAAATCGACCCTGACGATAATCTCCTTCTCTCCTGCCTCCAACCCGTCGGACAACTCGCCTGCCGGCGGAGCGACCAGATACAGCAAGCCCTTCTTCTCCGAGAGCTGTAGCGAGATATCCACCGAGGGATCAGAACAATACAGGTGCGAGCCAATATTCTCGCCTTCCAGAATCGATTCCAAAAAGTTGATCTTGTGATGATCGCCACTTGAAGCAATATCGAAACTGAACAGATACAGATTCCCCTTGTAACGAGAGGAGCACACGCCAACCGTCTTGGCACCCACATTGGCCAGCTTGCGCACCTTGGAATCATCGGTCGAACGTATCGAGGCATACAAGTATGACAAAAACTCCCCACCCTTGTGCTCGACATTGCCAATCCGGTAATCCACGGTCGTCTTGATCCGGAAATGGTTGGCCAGCACCTGGCAATCCCTGAAATTCTCATCCCACTTGGGCATCAAACCAGCCAGGATCACCGTGACACCATTCTTGGCTAACTCCACTATCGCTGCCTGGTCCGCCTCGGCCATCACCTCGCAAGTCGGAACAAACACGGCCTTGTAACGGGACATGGACTCCCAGTCGCGATTCTCACGCACCCCGAAATTCACTTTCAGCCGGATCAAGTCACGGCAGAAACCGGTGGTGGTGGCATCAACCAGGCGCGGCATATACGTCAGCATCTTGTCGCTCGGCATCATCCGCAGCCAGGTGTACAGACGGTTACCGACAACAGCCACCTGGGCGTTGTCCTCCATGTCCTCCAACCCGACCCGCTCCTCAAGCGCAATGTTGAAGTTCTTAACAATCTCGTACCCGCTGGTCACCGTGCCGTCATTCTTCAACGGAGCCCCGTACCAATGGTCACGATCGACAAACATGTACTGGTTGAACCCCTTGAACCCGTTTGCCAAAGCCCCCGCCAGATAGAAACGACGCTGGTGATCACGAACGGGTGCAATCTGCTCCTCCCGTTTCGCATTCTCCGCCGCGGTACCCGATGCGAACGATGACGCAAAGGCAAATCCATATTCATGCTTGAGGAACCGGGCCTTGGCTGACAAATCGAAATAGTTGCCCTCAGGGAACACATTACTGCCCAAGAACGGCGCCCGGTCCTCCGGCACCAGGTTGAAGGCCGGAAGCAGATCACCGGGACGGAAGTACAGCGAACGGAAAATCAGCGGCTCCACCGTGTAGGCCTTGAACACATCCTCAAGATTCTCAAGATACGTGCGCAACATGGATTCGCGGAAGCGCATCCAATCCAACGCCTTGGGAAATCCCTTCTGGTCCAGATTAGTAAACTCGCGCGGAGGCTCGACATCGGCAAAGACCTTGTTCTTCTCCTTGTAAAGCTGGTTCAGCTTCTTGATATCCCCCTCGTAGCGCTGCTCCAGAAACGGACCATAGAGCTTCTCCAGCACCTCCGGGTTATAGTCGGCACTGCCCGGCTCAAGCTGGCGGCCATAGGAGGTCTCATAGTCCAACTCAACCATGAAAATCGGCCCGCGTGGATGTACATAATTCTTGGTCGTCTCAATGAATGCCTTGAAGAAGTTCTTCAGGTGATATTGGAAGTTGGGGTGTAGATAGCTCGGCAGATACCCCCCCTTGGCACCATAATCCGACGGCAACTCCAACTCCTGGCCGCTGGCATCCCGGGCAAAGATCTTCAGATCACGGAACAGGTACTCCGGCAAACCACCATTTCGAATCTGACCCGCGACCCAGGGCCCCGGACGCAAAATGACCTTGAAACCAAACTCCCGGGCCAGCTCCAAAAATACCACCAAGTCCTTCTTAGGATCGGTGATTCCCGCAAAATCCAGTGACTTGTCCTCCGACTGGTGGACATTCCAGGGAACCGCGGTTGCAATTATCTTGTAACCGGCGCGTTTGATCCGCTCGAAACAGATCGACCAATACCGCTTCTCAATCCGAAAATAGTGCAACTCCACCGCAAAGGGCGAGTAGGTCTCCTTGCCAATGGAAAATCGATTGCCAATAACACCTAACATTCTAATGCCTTGTATATCAACAAGTTAACATTTCTGCGAGCTATGCAACTAACTTCGAAGTATAGCCAAATCGTACCGCAAAGTCAATAATTAACGCGTAACCTTATGACACAAAATCAGTTACAAGTCGTCCCTGCGCTCGTTGCCCTCCATCGCCGGTTACAACTCTACACCCCGGACATGCAAAAGCCCCGACAAGCTTGCTTGCCGGGGCTTGATATTCGAGTAGATGCCAACCAATACTTACTTCAACAATAGCATCTTCTTGGTGTCGGAAAAACTCTCCGTCTCCAGCTTGTAGAAGTAGATACCCGTCGAAAAACTGGAGGCGTCCCAATCGGCCTCGTAGGTACCGCGCTCCATAACCCTGTCAATAAGTGTCTCCACTCGCTGACCCAGCACGTTGTACACATCAAGCTTCACATGACCCGTGCGGCCAACATCGAAGCTGATAGTCGTAGTCGGGTTGAACGGATTCGGATAGTTCTGAGCGAGAGCAAACGTCTCCGGCAATTGCCCGCTTCCAGCCTCGGTGACACCGGTGGCCTCATCAATGATGAAGAAACAGTGCGGACCGTCCCAATTCGGCGGCGCTGGTACGTTGTTAGCATCAGACCACAACCACTCACCACCGGGGGGGTAGTATGCCGAGTCAACACAAAGAGAGTCGCCGTGACTGGCCTCTCCAGTCGCGAGGGCACCAATATGCAACTCGACAGAGACTGCATCCCAGTCTTCACCCATACCCGACGCGAAGATCAGGAAGCCGCCAACCGTAGCCGTATCAGCATTCATACCATCGACACTGAAGTAGTTGCGGAAATTCTGTTCCCAGAGCGCCAAAAACGAGGGCAACTGCCATGCATACGTGTTCTTGTCCTGAATATCAGCGGCCGTATCGACCGGAGTTGCAATCCCCCAGGTAGCGGCACCATCTGCATTGCCATCCACC